>NZ_DAIUCO010000188.1:0-10500 GCF_036846085.1 Noviherbaspirillum sp.
CTCGACACGCAAAATATTTATCTTGAAGCCGCGTTCTGGTGGCCGCAATCGATTCAGGGCAGGGCGCGTCGTTACAATTTTTCAACTGATGCCGCCCACCGCTTCGAGCGCGGCGTCGACTACGCGACCACCGCCGAGCATATTGAGCGCATCACTGCCCTCATCGTGGAAATCTGCGGCGGCAAGGAAACCCGCATCGGCCCGATCGATGATCATGTCGTGAATCTTCCCGAGCGCAAGCCAGTCAGCGTACGGACCGCTCGCGCCGTAAAAGTCATCGGCGTGCCGCTTTCCGATGAGCAGATCGCCAATATCTTTACTCGCCTCGGACTGGACTACACCAGCGAGCCGGGACTTTTTACCGTTACTCCGCCTTCCTTCCGCTTCGATATTGAGATCGAAGAGGATCTCATCGAGGAAATTGCGCGCGTCTACGGTTTCGAGAACATTCCGGCACTGCCGCCGGTCGCGCCGAACATGATGCGCATCCCGGCGGAAAGCCGGCGCCCGGCGTTCGCGTTGCGCCGCCAAATTGCGGCCCTCGATTACCAGGAAGCCATTAATTTCAGTTTCGTTGAAGAGGCATGGGAAGCCGATTTTGCGGGTAATCGCGAGCCGATCAGATTGTTGAACCCGATCGCCAGCCAATTGAGCGTGATGCGATCGACCCTGATTGGCAGTTTGGTCGCCAATGTCCGGTACAACCTGAATCGCAAACTGGGACGGATTCGCCTGTTTGAAATCGGTGCCGTGTATCTGCGGAACACCCAGACGCAAGACGGTCCCTTATCGGTTGCCGGCTATGATCAGCCCAAACGTGTCGCTGCCATCGCGTACGGTCCGCTGGCGGAGGAACAATGGGGACTGCCGACACGCAACGTCGATTACTTCGATGTCAAGGCAGACCTGGAAGCGTTGTTGGCACCACGGACGCCGCGTTTCGTCCGGGTCGATCATCCTGCCTTGCACCCCGGGCGCTCGGCTGAAGTCGTGCTCGACGGGAAGGCCATCGGCGTCATCGGCGAACTTCATCCACGCTGGCAGCAGAAATACGACCTTCCGCTCGCGCCGGTATTGTTCGAAATAGACATGGCTGCGTTGCAGGATCGAAGCGTTCCGATGTACCAGGAGATTTCGAAATTCCCGGCTGTCGTGAGGGATCAGGCGCTTGTTGTAAAACAGTCGGTGCCGGCCCAGGATCTGATCGATACTTTCATTTCCGAGGGGAAAGCAAATCCTGCCTGTGATATGATGCAAGCCGTTGTTTTATTTGATGAATATCGTGGCAAAGGGCTGGAAAACGACGAGAAAAGTCTTGCTTTCCGATTCACGTTGCAAGATACTCAAACCACCCTGCAGGACGAAAAAGTGAACGCTGCGATGGCGGCGTTCGTGGCGTCTGTCGTGAAAAAACATGGTGCGAAATTACGTACTTGATGTGCTCATGCGTATGAAAACAAGTCGGGGGCAGGGACAATTACAATGAATGACGTGAACTCAGCCGAACTTCAATCTATCCTGGCGGCCGACTTGAATCGTGCAGTGCTTGAAGCACAGGCCCGCTCTCAGGCGGCTAAAGATTTGCCGACGCTGACCAAGGCGGAACTGGCTGAATTGCTTTTCGAGCAAGTCGGTCTGAACAAGCGGGAAGCGAAGGACATGGTCGAGACGTTCTTCGATGAAATCCGCAATGCCCTTGAGCGCGGCGAGTCGGTGAAACTGTCCGGGTTCGGTAATTTTCAGCTGCGCGACAAGCCGCAGCGCCCGGGCCGCAATCCGAAAACCGGCGAGGAAATCCCCATTACCGCACGTCGCGTCGTCACTTTCCATGCCAGTCAGAAGCTCAAGAGCATGGTTGAAGTGGTTGGCGGTGACAAGGTGGCGCAGCTCGCCTGACCCATTCCATGAACGATCGCTCCAGCAAGCCAGAACTTGCCGCCTTGCCGCCGATACCGGCAAAGCGCTATTTCACAATTGGTGAAGTCAGCGAATTATGTGGCGTCAAGCCGCATGTGCTGCGTTATTGGGAGCAGGAGTTCACCCAGCTCAAGCCGGTCAAGCGACGCGGAAACCGGCGATATTACCAGCATCACGAGGTACTGCTGATACGGCGCATCCGGGAGCTGCTGTACGAGCAGGGGTTCACGATCAGCGGCGCCCGCAATAAGCTCGACAGCCGGCTGACTGTGGACGAAGGCAGCACGGATCTCACCGCAGGATTGCCGCCGCTGGAGGTGGATACCATCGCGATTCGCCAGGAATTGAATGAGATCCTGAGCCTGCTCAAACGGTAACGCGATCGAGGCTTTTACATTGAGATCAACAAAAAAGCCGCATCATTGCGGCTTTTTTGCGAGCAAATCATTCATGCGCTACTTCAGGTTATCGAGAACAGACACGAGCTTGTTGATGTCGAGCGGCTTGGCGAAGTAGTGATCGAACCCGGCCTTTTGGGCACTGATACGGTCGCTGTCTTCCGCATAGCCGGTCAGGGCCACGAGCAGCGATGCATTGAGCCCGACGTCGAGCCGAAGCCGTTGTGCGACTTCATATCCATTCATCGCCGGCAGCCCGATATCCAGGATGACGGCTTCCGGCCGAAGTCTCAGTGCTTCGGAGATTGCGCTCGCACCATCGTGGGCAATGTGAATATCATGTCCGCATACCTTCAGCAGTTCGCCAAGCGATTCCGCTGCATCCACGTTGTCATCCACAATCAGGATCCGGCGCTGTCCGCCCGGCAAGGCGGAGGGCGACGCATTCCGGCTTAATGATGCGCTGCCGGATTCCGGTGCCGAAAGCGGGCCAGCGGCGGACGTCGTGGCACGACTGTCGTCGTCTCCTGTATTGGACTGGCTCAAGTTACCGCCGGCGGTGAATTCGTCGGAACAAGGAATGGCCGAACGATGTTGAGGCGATTGGACATCGATGTCCGGATGAGCCACCCTGACCTGCAGATGCAGATATGGCGACTCGGCTTGGGGCAGTGTGGAGATCGCACCGGGTTTACGGCCTGTGTCCATGGGAAATGCGGATCTATTCGAATCGGATGCTGGTTTGACGAGTGCACCTTGTTCATCGCGGCGCTGAACAAAATGGTCGTTCATATGGCCCTCTTTGGTCGTGTCGTTGTTGTGGGATACATTGTTGCGGATCCAAGCCAAATGCTTGCCGATATGAATGAACGACGCTCATTAACCAGCATACATCGCCAGAATAGACGACGTCGTGTCGATTGCTTTGGCATACATCATGTATACCCCGATCGACGCCTTTGATTTGCGGTGGCATAGTACCTCTGCGACACCGCGCCGAAAGCAGGCGGTGCCGCTTCTTACCATGCGCCAATCCACCGATAAGAAGCGTGTAGCGGCAAAAAATTCCCCGGCTGTTTTTGATTCGCACCGAATAATTTGACGAGCCACAGGAAGTCGTCTGCAAATGCAGCTATTGCCTTAAGCTTTCCCGGACGCATCTATAATCATCCGGTCGATGTTGTGATGCTACATCGACACCGGTGGAGGCCCGGGATGACAACAAGCAGCATACGATTTACTGCTGTAACCAGAATGGAACGAGTATGAAATCATCGGTAAGTCCCACCTGGGACGTCGATCGCATTCTGCGCGTCGGCATGCAGTCATTGCTGGACCTGTTTGACGATTCCTGCGAAGGAACCCTGGCGGTCGACGACCAGGGGCAGGTTGCCTGGATCAATGATAAGTACGCAGCCTTCCTCGGACTGAAATCGCCCGAGGATGCGCTCGGCAAGGCAGTCGAGGAAGTCATTCCAAATAGCCGCATGCGTGAAATCCTGCAGACCGGAAAGCCGATCCTGCTCGATATCATGATGATCCGCGAACAGCCATTGGTAGTAATGCGAATTCCGCTCAAGGATGATGCCGGCAAGGTCATCGGCGCCATTGGTTTTGCGCTGTACGATCGTCTGCAACGCCTGAAGCCTCTGGTGTCGAAATTCGCGGAGCTTCAATGGGCGCTCGCGAATACCCAGAAGGAACTGGCCCAGCTCCGGCACACGAAATATTCGATTTCAAGCTTCGTCGGCGTGAGCCCGGTTTCGCTGGAGCTAAAGCACCGCGCGCGACGGGCCGCTCAGCTCGATACAACGGTATTGCTGCTCGGGGAAACCGGCAGCGGCAAGGAACTGCTGGCCCACGGGATTCATGCGGCGTCCGGACGCGCAGGCAAACCGTTCGTTGGAATCAATATCGCTGCGGTTCCCGAGACCTTGCTGGAGGCGGAATTCTTCGGTGTCTCGCCGGGCGCCTACACAGGCGCTGACCGTAAGGGCCGAGACGGCAAATTCAAGGTTGCCGATGGTGGAACACTTTTTCTGGATGAAGTCGGCGACATGCCTCTCCAGGTGCAGGCCAAGTTGCTGCGAGTGTTGCAGGAGCAGGAAATCGAGCCGCTCGGGTCCAACAAGATCATCAAGGTCGATGTTCGCGTGATCGCCGCCACCAGCCACGATCTCAAGCAGCTGGTCGCGGACGGCAAGTTCCGCTCGGACTTGTATTACCGGCTGAACGTATTGCCGATTGCCTTGCCTCCCTTGCGGGAGCGGCGTGCGGATCTTGACGCGCTGTGCGAACACCTGCTTGAACAAATCGCCAAGCGCACCGGCATGCCGCAACGTGAACTCGCCCCCTGCGCACGCGCCGCGCTGGCGGCGTACAGCTGGCCAGGCAATGTCCGCGAATTGCGAAATGCGCTTGAGCAGGCAGGTATGGTTACCGATAACCTCAGTCTCAAGGCCGAGAATTTCGCAGCCTTCCTGCCGATCGCCACGGAAGGCGCCATGCCATCCGACAATGTCGACACGAATCAGCCGGCATGCGCCGTGCGACCGCTGGCCGAAGCGGTGGCGGAAGTGGAAAGGAAGCTCATCAAGTCCGCGTTGGATAGTACGGGCGGAAACAAGGCGTTGGCCGCAAGGATGCTGGGAATATCCCGGGCAACCCTTTATCAAAAAATCATTGATTTTGGGTTTTTGTCCAATTAATAGACACATGTCCATTAATTAGACACTTCATAAATTCCTTATATATCAACTAGATAGCAATCATTGCGCAGTATTCTGTCTGAATATCAGACATATCCACCGCTTATATCTCTCCTCATTTTGCCGCTTTTGGGCGTCTTTAAAAAATAATCCTTTATTTTCAGTTACTTAGATGTGATGGCATGACAATTGCCAATAGTGGTTATCGGCAAGGATGGCCATCATGCTCTGGTAGCACCAAAGCATTGTCGGCCTCAGCCTAAAACTACATAAGGAGGCAGGGTGCGGCTTGCAAATAAAGTAGCGCTCATTACCGGCGCAAGCCGGGGGATCGGCAAGGCGACGGCGCTGAAATTCGCCCGGGAAGGCGCCAAAGTCGTGGTCTGCGACCTCGACGACGCGGTAGCGGATACGGTTGCGGAGATCCGGTTGCAAGGCGGCATAGCGATCGGATTCACTGTCGACGTCACCAAGGCGGAAAGCATCGAGGCCATGATCAATGGCGCACTCAGCTCCTATGGCCAGATCGATGTGCTGGTCAACAATGCCGGCATTGTCGCCGACGCCCAGTTGAAGAAGATGACCGATGAGCAGTTCGATCGCGTGATCGACGTCAATCTCAAGGGAACCTACAACTGCACCAAGGCAGTTGTCGAGGCCATGATGGAGCGCAAGTCCGGTGTGGTCCTCAATGCGTCATCGATCGTCGGCATCTACGGCAACTTTGGCCAGACCAATTATGCGGCCAGCAAATTCGGCGTGATCGGCATGGCCAAGACCTGGGCGCGCGAACTCGGCAAGCATGGCATTCGTGTCAATGCGGTCTGCCCCGGCTTCATCGAAACCTCCATTCTCAAGGCAATGCCGGAAAAGGTCATCCGTGCGCTGGAGGAGCGCGTGCCGCTCGGCCGCCTCGGCAAGCCTGAAGAGATCGCGAATACGTTCGCCTTCCTGGCATCGGATGAGGCCAGCTACATCAACGGCGCCGTTATCGAGGTATGCGGAGGCATGACGCTATAGCAGGCTGAAAGATTCTTTTGCAGAAAAAGCAGGCATGTAAGAAGCAGTTCCACAAAAAACCAATGTTTTCCTGGCCAATGGTGGCCGGATAACCCTAAGGAGCGAGACACATGGCTTTTCACAATAAACTTGGTGTTACTTCGATCGTCGCCGCCGGCATACTCGCCGGATGCGGCGGCAGTTCGGATGCACCGGAAGATCTCAATACCAAACCAAGCTTTCTCGGAACGGTTCAGAAGACCGCATACGATGGCGTTAGCGACGATCTGCTGACGGCAGGCTTGGGCAGGACAGGCCTACAAGGCGCTGCGCCGACCTATGCCGACGCATCGAGGCCCACAGCGGCCGAGCTGCGTCGCAACACCATCTACAGCAATTACCGCGCCCTGATCGACCCGAGCGTCAACGGCGGATACGGCACGCTCTATGGCCCGAATGTGGACAACGCAGGCAACGCCACGCTGGGTGAAGGCAAGATCGCAGGCGACGAATACATCACTTATGCCGACGACGGCACAGGGCAGGTCAACGTCACCCTGATGGTGCAGATTCCGGCCGGTTTCGACAAGGCGAATCCGTGCATCGTCACGGCGACATCGTCCGGCTCCCGCGGCGTGTACGGCGCGATCGGCACGGCAGGGGACTGGGGCCTGAAGCAGAAGTGCGCGGTGGCCTACAGCGACAAGGGCAGCGGCATCGGCTTCCATAACCTGCAGGCGAATACCGTCAATCTAATGAACGGCGCCCGCGCCGACGCGGCCACGGCCGGCAGGAATTCGAACTTCACCGCCAGCATGACCGCGGCCGAACTGGCTTCCTTCAATGCGGCAACGCCAAACCGCTTTGCAATCAAGCAGGCGCACTCGCAGCAGAATTCCGAGAAGGATTGGGGCAAATACACGTTGCAGGCCGTTGAATTCGCGTTTTTTGCGCTGAACGACAAATTCGGTGACCTGGCGAAGGACGGTACGACACGCCTCAATACCATCAAGCCAGCCAACACCGTCGTGATCGCGTCGAGCGCGTCCAACGGCGGCGGCGCAGCCATCATGGCGGCCGAGCAGGACACCAAGGGATTGATCGACGGCGTCGCGGTGTCGGAGCCGGTCACACCGATAGCGCTTGCGTCGAACGTAAGCGTCCGGCGCGGCAACGCGGCAGTCAGCCGTGCCGGCCTCGGACTGTACGACACCATCACCATCGCCAACCTTTACCAGCCATGCGCAGTGCTCTCGCCATCGCTGGCCGCATCGCCGCTGCTGGCTGCCGTGAACACCACGCTGGCCACTAATCGTTGCGCATCGTTGCGTGCAAAGAATCTGCTGACATCGACCACCGTGGCGGCGCAGGCGGAAGAATCGTTGCAGAAACTGCGTGAAGCGGGATTCGAGTCGGACAGCGACCTGCTGCATGCATCGCACTACGGTACATACGCCATCCTTGCTCCGTTCTACGCCAACATGTATGGCAAGTTCAGCGTCAGGGACAATGTGTGCGGCTTTAGTTTCGCACCAGTGGTCGCGACGACCGGAGCAATTACGACATTGACGTCGACACAAGAGGCGCAGTTCTTCGCAAACGCCAATGGAACGCCGAGCGGCGGACTGGGCGTGGTGAACAACAATGCCGTCGGCGGTCCGATCGGCGATGCATTCTCGGTGTCGCCGTCCACGACGCTTGCCGACTACAACATCGATGGCGCGGTCTGCCTGCGCAACCTGGCGACCGGTACGGATATCACCACCGGCGCACCATTGACAGGCGCCGCGCTGACCAACTCCCAGCGGGTGCGTGCCGGCATGACGGAAGTTCTGCACAACGGCAACCTGCGCGCCAAGCCAGCCATCATCGTCCATGGCCGCAATGACGCACTGATCCCGGTAAATCACAACTCGCGTGCCTACTTCGCTGCCAACAAGGCGGTTGAAGGCGCAGCCAGCAAGCTGTCCTATATCGAGATCACCAATGCGAACCACTTCGATGCGTTCCTCGGCTTCCCGGGGTATGACAGCCGGTTGATCCCGATCCACCGCTATCACATCCAGGCGATGAACATGATGTACGCGCATCTGAAGAGCGGTGCGGCACTCCCGCCGAGCCAGGTCGTTCGTACCGTGCCGCGAGGTGGTGCGGCCGGTGCTGCGCCCGCGATTACCACAGCGAACGTTCCGCCGATCCAGGCGGCGCCAGCTGCGGCAAATCAAATCACGTTCAGCAATAACACAGCAACGATTCCGGAGTAAGCGCCGGACAGGCGGGCGGCTATGCCGTCCGCCTGAACGGAACTGCCCGGAAGATTCGGACCGGATTGCCCTGGAAAGCGCAGTAACCGGGGCAACCTGTCAGCAACAGTGGAGAAATACGATGGCAAGCGAAGTCATACTGGAAACGCGGAACCTGACGAAGGGCTTCAAGGGATTCATCGCGGTGAACGACGTCAATTTCAAGGTCAAGCGCGGGTCAATACATGCATTGATCGGTCCGAACGGTGCCGGCAAGACGACGTTCTTCAACCTGCTGACGAAATTCCTGATCCCGACGGAAGGCAAAATCATTTACAACGGCAACGACATCACCGCGCTCAAGCCGGAGCAGATCGCCCACCGGGGCGTCATCCGCTCATTCCAGATCTCCGCCGTGTTCCCGCACCTGACCGTGCTGGAGAACGTCCGCATTGGCCTGCAGCGGGGGCTTGGCACCAGTTTCCATTTCTGGAAAAGCGAGAAAACCCTGTCCCGCCTGAACGACCGCGCAATGCAGTTGCTGCGTGAAGTGGACCTCGAAAGCTTTGCGGACACCGTCACGGTCGACCTGCCTTACGGCCGCAAGCGGGCACTGGAAATCGCCACGACGCTGGCGATGGAACCGGAGCTCATGCTGCTGGACGAGCCGACGCAGGGGATGGGACACGAGGACGTGCATCGCGTCACGGAACTCATCAAGAAAGTGTCCGCCGGCCGCACCATCCTGATGGTGGAGCACAACATGAGCGTTGTCTCCGGCATCTGCGACAAGATTTCCGTGCTGCAGCGCGGGGCGCTGCTCGCCGAAGGCACGTATCACGAAGTATCTAACAATCCGCAGGTGATGGAAGCCTACATGGGCACCACCACCGGCGCGCTGGAAGGAGCACATTGATGGCAGCCGCCGCACTCGAAATCAAAAACCTGAAAGCCTGGTATGGCGAATCGCACATCCTGCACGACGTCAACCTATCGGTGAAGCAGGGCGAAGTCGTGACGCTGCTGGGGCGCAACGGCGCCGGCCGCACGACAACGCTGCGCGCCATCATGGGCCTGACCGGCACCCGCAAAGGCTCGATCAAGATCGGCGGGTCCGAATCGATCGGGATGTCCACGCATCACATCGCTCATCTCGGCGTCGGCTACTGCCCGGAAGAGCGGGGCATCTTTTCATCGCTGTCGGCGGAGGAAAACCTGATGCTGCCGCCGGTCGTATCGAAAAGCGAGAAGGGCATGTCGATCGACGAGATCTACGACATGTTCCCGAACCTGAAGGAGCGCCGCTCCAGCCAGGGCACGCGTCTGTCCGGCGGCGAGCAGCAGATGCTGGCGGTGGCGCGCATCCTGCGCACCGGGGCGCGCCTGCTGCTGCTGGACGAGATTTCGGAGGGGCTGGCGCCGGTCATCGTGCAGGCGCTGGCACGCATGATCACCAGCCTGAAGGCGAAGGGTTACACCATCGTGATGGTGGAACAGAATTTCCGGTTTGCCGCGCCGCTGGCGGACCGGTTTTATGTGATGGAGCATGGCCAGATCGTCGAGTCCTTTGCATCGTCCGAACTGGAATCCAAGATGCCCGTGCTGAATGAACTGCTGGGCGTCTGAAAAGCAGAACCTGGCGAAACACGAGAAACAAATCACTAGTAGCACATTGACGCAATTCCACTTGACACAGGAGAAGACATGAAATTCCAATCCAAAATAATGGCAGCCGCACTGGGCGCCGCATTTGCCGCAGGTATCGCCGCTCCCGCAGCCGCACAGGTTTCCGGTGACGTGATCAAGATCGGCCTGATCACCGATATGTCCGGCGTCTATGCGGACGTGGACGGCCCGGCAGGCGCCGAGTCGGTCAAGATGGCGATCGCCGACCTCGGCGGCGCGATCAACGGCAAAAAAGTTGAATTCGTTGTAGCCGATCACCAGAACAAGGCCGATATCGCCGCCAGCAAGGCACGCGAATGGTTCGACCGCGAAGGCGTCGACATGCTGATCGGCGGCACCAATTCCGGCGCCAATCTGGCAATGGCAAAAGTCGCTGCTGAAAAGAAAAAGGTATTCTTTTCGGTCGGCGCGGCGACCTCCCGTCTGACCAATGAAGAATGCACACCCTACACCGTGCACTATGCCTACGACACCGTCGCGCTGGCGCGCGGCACCGGCGGCGCGATCGTCAAGCAGGGCGGCAAGGACTGGTACTTCCTGACCGCCGAC
>NZ_DAIUCO010000189.1:0-10499 GCF_036846085.1 Noviherbaspirillum sp.
GTACGGTAAAGGAAAACACCGCGGCCGCGGTGATGCTGAGCACGCCCGCGATGGTGGTGGCAAGCAGGATGGATAACAGCGCGGAATCGATTTTGGGCCTCGACAAATTGCAACAAAGTTGCAAATTAAAACACAGCCGGCCTGATTCGGCAAACGGTTAGCTTAAAAGCCTGTCATTCATCATAAGTACGACGGGAGTTTGCCGGAAAGGATAGGCGGATCGACCGTGCCTGAGCATCATCGTGCCACGAGCGGTCATTGCATCGCGACCGTAGATTGCGAGGGCCGGAACAAGGGTGACGTTGCCTGATGATGCGGTAAAAGCAGCTGTCCGCCGGAAACGATGGCGGGTACCTGAAGCGAACCATGGCCGCCGATCCGCATGGGGCCATGGTCCAGGCAAATCCGCTTACAAAAAGCGTATCCCGGTCGTCAGATCACGCCGTGGGTCTTGAACCATGCAAGGCAAAGACGCCAGCCTTCCCTCGCATCCGCCTCGACGAAGCTCGGACGATAGTCGGCATGGAAGGCATGCCCGGAGTTTTCGAAGATAACGAACGATGACTTGCTGCCGCCCTTGGCCAGTGCTTCCTTCATCTTGTCCACGCTTTCCAGCGGGATACCGGTGTCCTTGGCGCCGTACAGGCCGAGCACCGGCACCTTGAGGTCGGCGGCAATATCGACCGGATGGGTAGGCGTCAGCGCAGTCTTGTCGCCGACTAGGCGTCCGTACCAGGCGACGCCCGCCTTGACCTTCGGGTTGTGCGCGGCATACAGCCAGGTGACGCGCCCGCCCCAGCAAAATCCGGTGATTCCGACCTTGTCGGTATTGCCGCCGTTGTCCTTCGCCCACGCGACACAGGCATCGAGATCGGCCATGACCTGGGCATCCGGCACCTTGGAGATGACTTCCTTGATCACCTCGGCAGCAGTGGGGTAGGCAGCCGCATTGCCCTGCCGGACGAACAGGTCGGGCGCCAGTGCGAGATAGCCGAGCTTGGCGAAGCGGCGCGCCACGTCGGCGATATGTTCATGCACGCCGAATATCTCCGACACCACCAGCACCACCGGCAAATTGGTTTTGCCTTCCGGCTGCGCCCGGTACATCGGGACATTCTGACCATTGACCGTGATGGTGACTTCGCCGGCGGTCAAGCCCGAGGTATCGGTCTTGATCATCGTCTGCGCACAGACCGGCAGCACCGAGGCGGCGAATCCGGTGCCGAGCGCCGTCTTCAGGAAACCACGGCGATCGAAGCCGTCGCGAAACGCCGTCGTGCCCACCAAACTATTGATATCGTCCTTCACATCCTGCATGGAAATCCTCCGAAGTGTATGAAACCGTTCAATACGTTGAACAACTAAGCCAGGGTTTTTCCTCGTTGCGCCGAATCACCGGGATGACATGAATGCGGCTAATAGTTTTAATGCGCTTCCTCCCAGTTCTTGCCTACACCTACTTCGGCAAGCAGCGGCACCCTCAATTTGCCAACGCCACTCATCAATTCAGGAAGTCGTTGCTGAATATACGACAATTCCGATTCCGGCACTTCGAGCACCAGTTCGTCATGCACCTGCATCACCATCTTCGATTGCAGGCGCTCTGCTTCCAGCCAGTCCTGCACGGCGATCATCGACAGCTTGATGAGATCGGCCGCCGTGCCCTGCATGGGCGCATTGATTGCGGCCCTTTCGGCGGCCTGGCGCCGCGGTCCGTTCGGCGAATTGATTTCCGCCAGCCAGAGCCGGCGGCCGTAGACCGTTTCCACGAAGCCGTTCGCCTTTGCCTGCGCCCGGGTGTCGGTCATGTACTGCGCCACCTTCGGATAACGGTTGAAATATTTTTCGATATACATCTGCGCCGCCGAACGCTCGATGCCGAGATTGGAGGCCAGCCCGAACGCGCTCATGCCGTAAATCAGGCCGAAATTGATGACTTTCGCATAGCGGCGCTGCTCGCTCGTCACGTCCGCCGGCGTCACGCTGAAGATTTCCGCCGCCGTCGCACGGTGTACATCCTCGCCTTCGGCAAAGGACCGCAGCAGGCTTTCGTCGCCCGAGATATGAGCCATGATGCGCAGCTCGATCTGCGAGTAGTCCGCAGACACGATCACGCTGCCGGGCGGCGCGATGAACGCTTCGCGGATGCGCCGGCCCTCGGCGGTGCGCACCGGGATGTTTTGCAGGTTCGGCTCGTTCGACGCCAGCCGGCCGGTGACCGCCACTGCCTGCGCATAGTTGGTGTGCACGCGGCCGGTCGCCGGATTGACCATCTTCGGCAGCTTGTCGGTGTAGGTCGACTTCAGCTTCGACAGTCCGCGGTATTCCAGCAGGATCTTCGGCAACGGATAGTTTTCCGCCAGCTTCTGCAGCACTTCTTCATCCGTGGACGGCGTGCCGGACGGCGTCTTCTTCACCACCGGCAGCTTCAGTTTTTCAAAGAAGATTTCCCCCAGCTGCTTGGGTGAATTCAGGTTGAAGGACTGCCCGGCCAGATCATACGCATTCTTCTCCATCTCCAGCATGCGCTTGCCGAGTTCGCCCGACTGGGTGGCCAGCAGGCCGGCATCGATGAGCACGCCGTTGCGCTCGATCTTTTGCAGCACGACGGCGGTCGGCAGCTCGATGCGTTCGTAGATGAACTTGAGCCCCTCGTTGTCCGCGACCTGGGGCCACATCGCCTGGTGCAGGCGCAACGTGATGTCGGCATCTTCCGCCGCATACTCGGTGGCGCGATCGATCGCGACTTCATCAAAGCCGATCTGGGAGGCGCCCTTGCCGCACACTTCTTCGTATGAAACCGTCTTGATGTTCAGATGACGCAGCGCGAGGCTGTCCATGTCATGGCTTCGGTGCGATTCGAAGACATAGGATTCCAGCAGCGTATCGTGCACGATGCCTTTCAGCGTCACCCCGTGGTTGGCGAAGATATGGCAATCGTATTTCAGGTGCTGGCCGACTTTCGGCTTGGCGGCATCCTCCAGCCATGGCTTGAGCCGCGACAGCACATGATCGCGCGACAGCTGCGCCGGCGCATCCTGGTAACGATGCGAGACCGGAATATAGGCAGCGACGCCGGGCTCGCAGCACAGCGAAATCCCGACCAGTTGCGCCTGCATCGGATCGAGCGACGTCGTTTCGGTATCGACCGATGTCAGCGCCGCCGCGTTGATGCGGTCCAGCCATGTTTCCAGCTGCTCGTCGGTGAGCACGGTTTCGTACCGCTTGACGGGCTCCGATTCGGAAGCGCCGAACAGATTGGCTTGTGGCGTTCCCTGCTCGCCGTGGGCAGCTTTCGCGCCGGCGGCCATCTTGGTTTCCAGTTCGCGCAGCCAGCTTTTGAAGCCGTAGCGCTTGAAGAACGCCAGCATGGCTGCGTCATCGACCGGCGCCGCCTTCAGCGATTCCGGGATGGAAACCATGTGCTGCACCAGGTCGCAATCGGTCTTCACCGTGACAAGGGTGCGGCCCTGCGGCAGCCAGTCGAGCGCGCGCCGCAGGTTCTCGCCGACCGCACCGCCGATCGATGCCGCATTGGCGATGATCCCGTCCAGGCTGCCGTACTGGTTCAGCCATTTGACCGCCGTCTTCGGCCCTACCTTGTCGACGCCGGGAACGTTATCGACCGCATCCCCGACCAGGGTCAGGTAATCGACGATGCGTTCGGGCGGGACGCCGAACTTCGCGATCACCGCATCGCGGTCGAAGGTCTCGTTGCTCATGGTGTTGATCAGCGTGACGTTGTCATTGACGAGTTGCGCAAGATCCTTGTCCCCGGTGGATACCACCGTGCGCATGCCCTGGGCGGTGGCCTGCACCGCCAGCGTGCCGATCACGTCGTCGGCTTCGATGCCCTCCACCATGAGGATCGGCCAGCCCAGCGCACGCACCGCCTCGTGGATCGGCTCGATCTGTTTCGACAGATCCTCCGGCATCGAGGCCCGGTTCGCCTTGTAATCGGCATACAGATGGTCACGAAATGTTTTTCCTTTGGCATCGAACACACATGCCATGTATGCAGCGGGGAAATCGGCACGCAGGCGACGCAACATGTTGATCATGCCGTAGATGGCGCCGGTGGGGGCGCCGTCCGCATTGCGCAGATCGGGCATTGCATGGAAGGCGCGATACAAATAGCTTGAACCGTCAACGAGCAACAGGGTGTTATTCATAGGGAATCAAAATAAAAAAGCGCCACGCCTGCATAACGAGACGGGGACGCGGCCTAACGAACGACGATAAGGTATGTTGCGCATGGACGTTTCAACACGGCATGTGCAACCGGAGCATGCGTGCGATTATGGCAGAGTTTGCCAATACGACAGCCCCACCCGTGCGCATGCTTGACGCCGGCGATGCGTTACCTGCCGGTATCGCGATTTCTCCGGCAGTTACAGTGCGGTTTGCTAAAATGTTTCATGGTGGCCAGCAGGCCGCCGTCCAGGCTTCTCCTACTCTTGGCAAATCATCATGCGCACATTCCAAGTTCGGCACCTATTCGCAGCATGGCTTGCCATCTGCGCCTTACCTTTGTCCGCCGCTGCACAACAGGCTCCGCAGACGCCGGCACAGCCGCCAAGGCTGGAAACCCTGCCCGACAGTGAGGAGGCTGCCACCGCGCCTGTGGCGCGCGAACCGCGCGAGGCGGTTACCACCACCGAAAAACGAATTCGCGGCGGCATCGTGACCGACATCACCGTCAACAGCCGGGGCAGCACCTATCATCTGAAACCGAATTCGCCGATCGGCACCACGCTTCCGGGCGACACCGAAAGCAACAGGCTGCGCGGGCCGCAGTGGAATGTATTGCAATTCGACTTCGGCGGTGCACGACAGCCAAATGCGGCCATAGCGCCTGCCCCGGCACCTCCACCGCCGCCATCAGGCAGCAAATAAGGCGCCCCGGCGCGTTTTCGTTTCCACCTTGACTTTTCCTTCATAAGCACATGGCAGTTTTCACCCCGGTCAGTCTGGACGACCTCACACAATGGCTCCCGCAATTCCCCCTCGGCAAACCGCTTGGCATCAAGGGTATTTCGTCCGGGATTGAAAACAGCAATTTCTTCATCAACACCGAGACCGGCGAATACGTCCTGACGATCTTCGAGCAGCTCGGCTTCGAACAGTTGCCCTTCTATCTGCACCTGATGCGCCACCTGGCGGAGCGGGGCGTGCTGGTGCCCGCGCCGGTTGCGGACCGCAAGGGCGAAATCCTGCATTCCCTGCACGGCAAACCGGCCTGCATCGTCACCAAGCTGGAAGGTACATCGCAGATGGCACCGAGGCCGGTGCATTGCGCCGCGGTCGGCGACATGCTGGCGAAAATGCATCTGGCTGCCCAGGACTTCGGCATCCGCCAGCCGAACCTTCGCGGCATTGATTGGTGGAAGACAACAACGCCGGTGGTGCTGCCCTATCTGCCGGAGGATGGACAGCGATTGCTGCGCGCCGAGATGCAGAAGCAGGAAGCCTTCGCCGCATCGGACACCTACCGGTCGCTGCCGGGCGGTCCTGTCCATGCCGACCTGTTCCGCAACAATGTCATGTTCGACGGCGAGCGCCTGACCGGATTCTTCGATTTCTATTTCGCCGGCTGCGATACCTGGCTGTTCGACGTTGCCGTCACCGTCAATGACTGGTGCATCGATCTTGAGAGCGGCGAACTCGATACCGTCCGCACGCGCGCGATGCTGGATGCCTACCATGCCGTGCGGCCGTTCAACGCGGCGGAAAAAACCGCCTGGCAACCAATGCTGCGGGCCGGTGCCCTGCGCTTCTGGCTGTCCCGGCTGTATGATTTCCATTTGCCGCGCGAAGCGGAGATGCTGACGCCGCATGATCCGGGTCATTTCGAACGCATCCTGCGCCGGCGCATCGATAACCAGATACCGGAGCTGTACTGACATGGGAAAAGTGCCCGCCGGCCTTGGATGGCTTTGGCTGAAGGAAGGATTCGCGCTGTTTCGCAAACAGCCGTTCGAGACATCGACGCTGTTCCTGAGCTACCTGTTCCTGATGTTTGCCGTCGGCATCGTGCCCTTGCTCGGGCAGATACTTCCCATCCTGCTGATACCGGTGTTCTCCATGGCATTCATGCAGGCATGCGTGCAGATCGAATCCGGTAAAAAAGTGTATCCCAGCCTGCTGCTGACCGGATTCCGTTCCCCGGCGTTCATGAAGCTGGTGCAACTCGGCGTGCTGTACATCGTGGCCGCGATCGTTGCGGTCGCGGCGTCGGCGCTGGTCGACGGCGGCGTATTCTGGCAAATCATGACCGGACAGGCGACGCTGGACCCGCAGACGGTGCGCGGCTCCAACATGTCGCTGGCGATGATCGTCGCGGCGATCATCTACACGCCTGCCGCGATGGCATTCTGGTATGCGGCACCGCTCATCATGTGGCAGAAGATGGATGTCTTCAAGGCGATCTTCTACAGCTTCTTCGCCGTGAAGCGTGCCGGCAAGGCGTTCTTTATCTACGCTGCCGCATGGATACTGATCGGCGTCCTCCTGCCGTCCATCGTCAGCAGCATCATCGGCCTGCTGCTCGGCCGGTCCACCGTGATGCTGGTGCTGTTTCCGCTGTCATTGATCATGACGGTGGTGATGTATTGCTCCTTCTATCCGACCTATACCCACATCTTCGGCCGGCCGCACGGCACGACGCCGGCGATGGCGCTGCCGCCGGCGGATTAAAGCCGCGGCGCGACCCGCTCCAGCTTCGCAATCGTCAGGTCGAGCAGCTTCATGCCATGCCGGCCGAAATTGATGTGTGCCCGCGAACTCGCGCCGCCGCCTTCGATGTTGACGATGACGCCCTCGCCGAATTTTGGATGCGCCACGGTTTCGCCGATGCGCCAGCCCGCATCCTTCTTGCTGTTGAAACTCTGGGCAATGGTATTCGCCCCGATCTCCGGCGCATCATCCCACGCCGACTTCCTGGTGCCGAACCATTGATGCTGGACCTTCGGCGATAGCCACTTCAGCGCCGCTTCCGGCAGCTCGTCGAAGAAGCGCGATTTCATGTTGTAACGGGTCTGGCCGTGCAGCATGCGGGTCTGCGAGAAGCTCATGTAAAGACGTTTTTTCGCGCGCGTGATCGCGACATACATCAGCCGTCGTTCCTCTTCCACGCCGCCGTCTTCCTGGGCGCTGTTCTCGTGCGGGAACAGACCCTCTTCCAGTCCGGTGATGAACACCGCGTCGAATTCGAGTCCCTTGGCGGAATGCACGGTCATCAACTGCAGCGCATCCTGTCCGGCCTGCGCCTGGTTATCACCCGCCTCCAGCGATGCATGGGCGAGGAAGGCCGACAGTGGCGACATCACGGCCGCCAGCGGCGCATCGGCATCCAGTATTTCCACGCCATCCTCGGTCACAAGTGCCGGGCCGGCACTGGCCTGGCTTTTCGGGCCAAGAAAGGCCGGCGCATCGATGCCGAAGCCTTCCTCCGACACGAACAGCATCGCGGCACTGATCAACTGCTCGAGGTTTTCGATGCGGTCGGCACCTTCCTTTTCGGTCTGGTAGTGGGTGATCAGGCCGCTCATGTCGAGCATCACCTGCACCAGTTCCTGCAATGGCAGGTTCTGTGTATCGAAGCGCATGCCTTCGATCAGCTTGACGAAAGCGCCCAGCGACGAACCCGCCTTGCCCGCGACATACGGCACGGCGGCATACAGCGAGATGCCGTACTGGCGCGCGGCATCCTGCAGTTGCTCGATCGAACGGGCGCCGATGCCGCGGGTCGGAAAATTCACCACCCGCAGGAAGGCGGAATCATTGTGCGGATTGTCCATCAATTGCAGATAGGCAATCGCATGCTTGATTTCCGCGCGTTCGAAATAGCGCTGGCCGCCATACACCCGATATGGAATCCCGGCGGTGAAGAGCGCATGCTCGATCACCCGCGACTGCGCGTTGGACCGGTAGAGCACCGCGATTTCACTGCGCAGCGCGCCCTCGCCGATCAGGCTCTTCGCTTCTTCGATGATCCACTGGGCTTCCTGCAGGTCGCTGCTTGCCTCGTAGATCCGCACCGGCTCGCCATGTCCGGCGTCGGTGCGCAGGTTCTTGCCGAGGCGCTTGCTGTTGTTGGCGATCAACGTGTTGGCGGTATCCAGGATATGCCCGTGCGAGCGGTAATTCTGTTCCAGCTTGATCAAATTCTCGACGTGGAACTCGCGCTCGAACGCAGCCATGTTGCCGACATTCGCGCCGCGAAAGGCATAGATGCTCTGGTCGTCGTCGCCGACGGCGAACACCGCATTGTCGCGGCCGGCCATCAGCTTCAGCCAGTTGTATTGCAGGTTGTTGGTGTCCTGGAACTCGTCCACGAGAATATGCCGGAAGCGCGACTGGTAATGCTCGCGCAGCGGCTGGTTGCGGCTCAGCAGTTCATAGGTGCGCAGCAGCAGTTCCGCGAAATCCACCACACCTTCGCGCTGGCACTGGTTGTCATACAGGTCGTAGAGTTCGACGAACTTGCGATTGAAATCGTCGTGGGCCTCCACATCCTTGGCCCGTAGTCCCTGGTCCTTCGCGTTATTGATGAAGTACATCAGGTTGCGCGGCGGATATTTTTCGTCATCGATATTCATCGACTTCAGCAGGCGCTTGATCGCGGACAGCTGGTCTTGCGAATCGAGAATCTGGAATGTCTGCGGCAAGGCGGCATCGCGGTAATGCGCGCGCAGCAAGCGGTTGCACAAGCCATGGAAGGTGCCGATCCACATCCCGCGGGTGTTGATCGGCAGCATCGCCGACAAGCGCGTCATCATTTCCTTCGCCGCCTTGTTGGTAAAGGTAACGGCCAGCACGCCCGCGGGAGAAACCTGCCCGGTCTGGATCAGCCAGGCGATGCGGGTCGTCAGTACCCGGGTTTTGCCCGAGCCCGCGCCCGCGAGAATCAGTGCCGGCTGGGGAGGAAGAGTGACGGCCGCAAGTTGTTCGGGATTGAGGTTATGGAGAAGATTTTGCATCTGCCGATTATAGCCGGGCGAGGCCTTTCATTCGGCGTAAACTGACTGCCCGGCTTCATTTCGGCATGTACGTTGACAGCCTTGCATGCACCGCAAGGCCTTGATTTTATTGCATGAACAGCGCAGCCAATTCACGTGCTGCGGCTTCCGGGTCCTGCGCCAGATACACGCTGCTGATGACCGCCACCATATCGGCACCCCGTGCCACCAGCGGCGCGGCATTCTCCACCGTCATGCCGCCGATGACCACGTTCGGCAGATCGATTTCACGAACCGCCTGCGCGACGATGTCCGGCGAGGTTGTCACTTCATACTTTTTCACTCGCGACGGATAGAAGCCGCCGAAGGCGATATAGCTCGCCCCCGCTTGCGCCGCCGCGCGGGCAAGCTCGATGCTTCCGTAGCAGGACGCGCCGACGATCTTGTCCGGGCCGACGGCGGCACGCACCTCGGCCACCGAGCGATCGGTGCCGCCGACGTGGATGCCGTCCGCATCGAGTTCGACCGCCAGCTCGACATGGTCATTGATAATCAACGGCTTGCCATAGCGCCGGCAAAGCGCCAGCAGCGCCGCTGCCTGCTCCCGGCGCAGCGCCGCATCCGCCGTCTTGTGCCGGTACTGGACCAGTGCCGCGCCGCCCTTCAACGCGGCTTCGGTCACTTCCAGCAGCTTGCGGGTATCGTCCCAGTCGGGCGTAACGATGTAGAGGCCTTTCATACCGGGCGTCCTTCCATCGGCGACGACGGCGACGCCATGAATCGCTTCGGAATACGTCCGGCGAGGTAAGCTTCGCGGCCGGCTTCCACCGCCAGCTTCATTGCGCGCGCCATGCGAACCGGATCGCGGGCGCCGGCAATCGCGGTATTCATCAGCACGCCGTCGCAGCCGAGTTCCATCGCGATCGCGGCATCGGACGCAGTGCCGACACCTGCATCCACCAAAACCGGCACCTTGGCCTGCTCGATGATCAGGGACAGGTTCCACGGATTGAGGATGCCCATGCCGGAGCCGATCAGCGACGCCAGCGGCATCACCGCGACGCAGCCGATGTCTTCCAGCATGCGCGCCTGGATCGGATCATCGCTGCAGTACACCATGACATCGAAGCCATCCTTCACCAGCGTATCGGCCGCCTTCAGCGTTTCCGGCATGTTGGGGAACAGCGTCTTCTCGTCGCCCAATACTTCCAGCTTGACCAGCTTGTGGCCGTTCAGCAGCTCGCGCGCCAGCTGCAGGGTGTAGACCGCGTCCTTTGCGTTGTAGCAACCGGCGGTGTTGGGCAGGATGGTGTAGCGCGATGGCGGCACCACGTCGAGCAGGCTCGGCGCGTTCGGGTCCTGACCGATATTGACCCGGCGGATGGCGACGGTGATGATTTCCGCGCCGCTGGCCTCGGTGGCTTCTCGGGTCTGTTCGAGATCCCGGTATTTGCCGCTGCCGACCAGCAGGCGGGAACGGTAGGTTTTGCCGGCGATGGTGAGGCCTTCTTGCCGTAGGGTTTCTGCTGAATCCATATC
>NZ_DAIUCO010000190.1:0-10481 GCF_036846085.1 Noviherbaspirillum sp.
TGACATGCCGGACATCGACCGGCAGCCCGAAAAACTGGGCCACTACCGGCGCCATGCCGAGCATGATGCCCAGCGAGACGTTACTGACGGTGCCCGCCAGGTGGCTCTCCAGCCAGCATGCCCAGCGCTCGGCACGCGACGCGCCCAGCGCATGGACCAGCCGACGTTGATGCGCCAGGGCATCGCGCAGACGATGCAGCGCGAACCAGTTGTCCGCAAACCCGGCTGCGAGGCTGGCCAGCCAGAGCAATACGCCGGTGAATGCCGCAAACAGCGGTGTCGGCCCCAGCAGGGACAGCCCGCCGATGGTTGCATCGGCTTTTTCGGGCGTGAGGATCGATCCGCCGGACAGGCTCAGGACGGCAAACGATACCGCGAGCATGGTCGGTATAACGGCAACCAGGTTGCCGATGACCGCCGCCGCCTGGGAGCGCAGCAGGCAGATGATTTCCGTGAGCAGCGATCGCAAGCCGTCGACGGTATCGAGTGCCCCCATCTTGGCGGCGAGCGCGGGTGCCGTCACCGCGGGCTGCTTGGTCGCCAGCACACCGCCCAGCGCGGAAATTGCGAGAAACACCACCACATAGGTCAGTGATGCGGCCGCGCCGTTAAAGAAATGCGCCAGGCCGACCCCTGCCAGTGCGAATTTTCCCATGACCGCCAGCGCGGTCAGTACGCCGCCGACACAGGCCGCCTTGAGCAATGCACTGTATTCCGCCCTGTCGCGCGCGATGTATTGTTCGCCGTGCGATGCATTGCGTTCAACCATTTTGCGCGCCAGCAGCGAAAAGCTGCGGCGAACAAGGCCGCCGACCGATGACCGGAGGCGGTGCGCATTGATCAGGTCGGCAAGGAGGGTTTGTGCCTGGCCGACGTGGGCGGCGCCGTCCGGCCTCGGTGCGGAACGCAGGTCGATCAACCGCGCCATGCGCGTCAGTTGCGCACGCATGCGTTCAATCCTGTACACCAGCCCGACGGACACGCCATATTCATCGAGATGCGCGTAAATACGGTCGGTCTGCGCCTGGCAGACCGCAATCAGCATCCGCACGCTTCGCAGCGCTGCTTCGTCATGCGCGCCGGCAGCCAGGTACTTTTCCAGTTCGCGCCGCAATGCCATGAATGGCGTGGCCTGCATTCCCAGTTTGGGTTCCAGTCTTTCGCGCACGTCCTGGCTGATGCCGACGGCGACGATCATGGTGACGAGATAGATGAGTGCCTCGTCGATCTGCTGCCGGTAGCTATGCTCGATGCCGTCATCCGCACACAACTTCCAGAGGCGTGACAGCGTGGCATCGTCGAGCCCGAGCAGCCAGTCCGCATCGGCGCGGGTAGGAAACATCGACGTCAGCAAGGTGGATAAATCCTGCTGGGACGGCGGCTTTGGCAGTATCGCCTTGATCAGCCGCTGCGCCAGTTCACTGAAAAACGCCGGTTCGCGCGGCAGTCCGGTAGCGCAGAACAGCTCCGGCCCGACCGCTTCGCGCAGTGTTTTTTGCAATGTAGCCTGCACCACCCGCCGCACGGCGCGGTGGTTATCCAGCCAGTCGAGCAGGAAGACGGTACGCTGCTGCCGGATGCGCCGCCAGGCTTCCTCGTCCAGCAGGCTGGATTTCGGACCGCGGCGCAGCCAGTCTGCCACGTCGATCATCCAATTGGCGCGTTCGCTCCAGCCGGCGAAGGGATTGGCGCGCCGCATCAGGGCGTCGACCTGGAGCGAATACTGCAGGTGATGCCTGTTGTGGTGCGGAGAGGCACGGCAGAAGCGGCGCCACATCACCCAGAGCCGGAGAAAGGTAATTTTCATGTATCGGTTTTCGGGAACAGGGTGGAAACAGGGGAAGCGGTGGATCAGGCCGGACAATGCGCGGCTTCGTCATGGTGTCACCGGCTCGCAAGTTCTTTCTCGCTTATACTTGGTTTTATTTTCTTCTTGATGACACGTGCCATGCGACAAGAAACACGCTTTGAAGGTTCCCAAAATTATGTTGCCACCGCCGATCTGAAACTCGCGGTCAATGCTGCCCTCACACTGCAGCGCCCATTGCTCATCAAGGGCGAACCGGGCACCGGCAAGACCATGCTGGCCGAGGAAGTGGCGGAAGCGCTCGGCATGCCCTTGCTGCAATGGCATATCAAGTCCACTACCAAGGCGCAGCAAGGCCTGTATGAATACGACGCGGTATCGCGCCTGCGCGATTCCCAACTCGGCGACGAGCGCGTAAAGGACATCCACAACTACATTGTCAAGGGTGTGCTGTGGCAGGCCTTCACCGCCGATCAACAAGTGGTGCTGCTGATCGACGAGATCGACAAGGCGGATATCGAATTCCCGAACGACCTGCTGCGCGAGCTGGACCGCATGGAATTCTTCGTCTACGAGACACGCGAGATGGTCAAGGCGAAAAACCGCCCGCTGGTGATCATCACATCGAACAACGAAAAAGAATTGCCGGACGCCTTCCTGCGCCGCTGCTTCTTCCACTACATCAAATTTCCGGACAAGGACACGATGGCGCAGATCGTCGATGTCCACTTCCCGCAACTGAAAAAAGACTTGCTCGCCCAGGCGCTGCAAACTTTCTATGAAGTGCGTGAAGTCGCCGGCCTGAAGAAGAAGCCGTCGACCTCCGAACTGCTCGACTGGCTGAAACTCCTGCTGGCGGAAGACATCCCGCCGGAAGCGCTTCGCAGCAAGGATGCAAAGAATGTCGTTCCGCCATTGCATGGCGCATTGCTGAAGAACGAGCAGGACGTGCATCTGTTCGAGCGGCTGGTGTTCATGTCGCGCACCAACCGCTGATGACGCCATCATGGGCTTCGTGCAACCGGCAACACTGGCGGGCCGCCATGTGAAGCTTGAACCGCTGGCGATGCAGCATCTCGAAGGATTGAAGGATGCCGTGCGCGACGGCGAGTTGTGGAAGCTGTGGTACACCGTAATCCCGTCGCCCGACGGCATGGAAAAGGAAATCGCCAGGCGGCTGGACTTGCAGCAGAAAGGCAGCATGCTGCCTTTCACGGTGCGGCGACAGGACACCGGCGCGATCTGCGGCATGACGACCTACATGAACATCGATGCCTTGCATCGGCGTGTCGAGATCGGTTCGACATGGTATGCGCAGAGCGTGCAACGCACGGCGCTGAATACCGAAGCC
The DNA here is from genome assembly GCF_036846085.1 of Noviherbaspirillum sp. Taxonomy (NCBI): domain Bacteria; kingdom Pseudomonadati; phylum Pseudomonadota; class Betaproteobacteria; order Burkholderiales; family Oxalobacteraceae; genus Noviherbaspirillum; species Noviherbaspirillum sp. The sequence goes on from NZ_DAIUCO010000190.1 coordinate 3,159, forward strand.
AAACTGTTGTTGCTGACACACGCGTTCGATGAACTCCGCTGTATCGCAGTGGAATTCCGCACCCACTGGATGAACCACGCTTCCCGCGCTGCAATCACGCGGCTGGGCGCGAAACAGGATGGCGTGCTGCGCAACCATCAGCGGATGGCCGACGGTTCCTACCGCGACACGGTGGTGTTTTCCATCATTGATGCGGAGTGGCCGACCGTCAGGCGCCACCTGCAATACAAACTCGAGGATGTATCGTGTTAATCGATTTTTTCTTCACGCTGAAGGACGCAAAGATTCCGGTGTCGATCAAGGAATTCCTGATGCTGCTGGAAGCGATGCAAAAGAACGTGATCAGCCCGTCACTGGATGATTTCTACTTCCTGTCGCGCACCACGCTCGTCAAGGACGAAGCCCATTACGACAAGTTCGACAAGGCGTTCGGCATGTACTTCAAGGGCATCGACACGATCTTCGAGAAGCACCCGGAGATTCCGCTGGAATGGCTGATGAAGCGCATGGAGCGCGAACTGACGCCGGAGCAGAAGGCGGCGATCGAGAAGTTCGGCTACGACAAGCTGATGGACCGCCTCAAGGAACTGCTGAAGGAACAGAAGGAACGCCACGAAGGCGGCAACAAGTGGATCGGCACCGGCGGCACGTCGCCGTTCGGTAACGGCGGCGAGAATCCGGAAGGCATCCGGATCGGAGGTGAAGGCGGCAACCGCACGGCGGTCAAGGTATGGGAAGCACGCTCCTACCGCGACTATGACGACGAACGGGAACTCGGCACCCGCAATATCAAGGTGGCGCTGCGCCGCCTGCGGAAATTCGCCCGCGAGGGCGCCGAGGAGGAATTTGCACTGGATGACACCATCCGCGCCACCGCCAACAATGCCGGCTATCTCGACATCAAGATGCAGCCGGAGCGCAAGAACAACATCAAGGTCCTGATGCTCCTCGATGTCGGCGGCACGATGGATGACCATATCGCGCGCACCGAGGAATTGTTTTCCGCCGCCAAGACGGAATTCAAGAACATGGAGTTCTATTACTTCCATAACTGCGTCTACGACTATTTATGGAAAAACAACCGCCGCCGCCATGCGGAACGCTTCCCGACATGGGACATCCTGCGCAAGTACACGCCCGATACCAAGGTGATCTTCGTCGGCGACGCCACCATGAGTCCCTACGAAATCCTGCAACCCGGCGGCTCGGTCGAGTACAACAACGAGGAAGCGGGAGCGGCCTGGCTGCAGCGGTTTACCAGCACCTTCCCGAAATTCATCTGGCTCAATCCGGAACCGGAAGGCTTGTGGCAATACCGGCAATCGATTTCCGTGATCCGCCAGATCATGAACAACCGGATGTTCCCGGTGACGATCGACGGCCTGGAACGGGGCATGCGGCTGCTCAGCAAATAACACCGGCCGGCAGGGGAATTTTCATGCCTACCCGCCGACGTTCAATGCGATGCGTCAACGCACATTCGGCAGGAATTTCTTCAGTGCGCTGAGAAGGTGGTGGCTGACCAGTGGCTTGACCAGGTAGCCGTCGGCGCCGGCGTCGCGCGCCCGCGCAAGGTCGTAGCCGAAACTTTGGCCGGTAAGGAAAATCACGGCGATCCGCATTCCGGGCTGGTTATCCTTGACTGTACGGCAGAGACGATAGGCGTCGACGTTCGCCGTGGACGTATTGACAATTAGTATTGCGACGCTTTGCCGCTTGCAGAATGCGATCGCGTCCGCTTCGCCGTTTACCCAATCCACCGCCAGCTGGTAGCGGGTGACCATCTTCTGAAGGTGGTCGCTGAGCACCGGGTTTTTGTCTACGACCAACACCATGCCGTTTTCCGGCAATTTGGCCCGCATGCGCTCGTATTCCGCCGGGTCTCGCAGGTCCAGGTCCAGCCGGTCACGCCGGCGGCGTTCGGGAACGGTGACGATATCCGATGCCTCCAGCTTGGAGAGCGCATCCGCCCTCTTCTCGACCAGGTCATCGAGCGCTTCGAACAGTTTGTGCCATTCGATCGGCTGCTCGATGTACGGGTATGGCAGTTCCAGGTCTGGCTTCCCGACCAGCAATGCTGGACGGACCCCGCTGGGACGAAGATCCGATAAGCGGACCAAGGCGCGCAATGACAGTCCGTTCGCGAGGTAGATGTCGGGGTCGCGCAAATTGTCTTCCTGCAAGCGAAAATATCCGTAACCTTTGCCTTGCTCATGCGTGAAGACGGCGTCGAACTGGTCCTCTTCGTCAGACGAAAATCCAATCATTCGGACTGCAAAAGGGAAAGGGTGCGCGGACATAGTGTCGCATTTTATAAATATTTTGAAAGTTGCATGATATTAATTGTTTCTGTGTTGCATGATTGCAGCGCCGTCCAAATTACTTGGAACGGTAGTGCGACGCCGGACACTTTTCGCTCGGAAGCGGACGGCGAAAAGCGTCGGAAATGCCGCTCCGGCACCTAGGAAACCGGCACTTCGCTCCCATATAAGCTCTTGATTACTGCTTCCGGACGGCAGGTCCGTCTGTTTTTTCATTAGAATGCATGGACTTTCATTTGTGTTTAAATGCGGTCCGCAAGCATACCGATCACCTAGCGTCTTACTGAATGGCCACTAAAAAATCTTCCGCATCCGATTACAGCGAATCATCCATCCGGGTCCTCAAGGGACTCGAGCCGGTCAAGCAGCGGCCCGGCATGTACACCCGCACTGAAAATCCGCTGCACATCATCCAGGAAGTTATAGATAACGCTTCGGACGAAGCGCTCGGCGGATATTGCAAAAACATCATGATCACGCTGAACACCGACGGCAGCGTGAGCGTCGAGGATGACGGACGCGGCATTCCGGTCGGCTTGCATCCTGAAGAAAAAGTCCCGACGGTCGAGATCGTGTTCACCCGTCTCCATGCAGGCGGCAAATTCGACAAGGGTTCCGGCGGGGCCTACTCGTTCTCCGGCGGTTTGCACGGTGTCGGCGTATCGGTGACCAATGCCCTTTCGTCAAAACTTGAAATTTCCGTCTGGCGCGAGGGCGGCCTGCACCAGCTCACCTTCTCCGACGGAGACGTGGTGCAGAAACTGAAATCGCGTCCGCTGGCGCGCGACGAAAAGAAATCCGGGACCCGCGTCACCGTGTGGCCCAACCCGAAGTATTTCGACTCGCCGGTCATTCCTCAGGCGGAACTGCAGCGCCTGTTGCGCTCAAAGGCGGTCCTGCTGCCCGGCGTGAAGGTCACGCTTGTGCATGGAAAGACCGGGGAAACCCAGACCTGGCAGTATGACCAGGGCCTGCGCGGCTACCTCGTGGAATCCCTTGCGCAGGCTTCCCATGCCGATCCGTTGATCCCGCTCTTCGAGGGCGAGCAATACGCGAACGCCGATGCCGAAGGTTTTGCGGAAGGCGAAGGAGCGGCCTGGGTCGTGGCGTGGACGGAGGAAGGTGCGATCGTGCGCGAATCCTACGTCAACCTGATCCCGACATCGGCCGGCGGCACGCATGAAGCCGGCTTGCGCGATGGCTTGTTCAATGCGGTGAAGAGCTTCGTCGAAATGCATTCGCTGCTGCCTAAGGGCGTGAAGCTGCTGCCGGAGGACGTGTTCGCCCGTGTGTCCTTCGTGCTGTCGGCCAAGGTGCTGGACCCGCAATTCCAGGGACAGATCAAGGAGAGGCTAAACTCCCGCGACGCGGTACGCCTGGTCTCGTCCTTTACCCGTCCGGCGCTGGAGTTGTGGCTGCACCAGCACGTCGACTACGGCAAAAAACTGGCCGACCTGGTGATCAAGCAGGCGCAGTCGCGGCTGCGCTCGGCGCAAAAGGTCGAAAAGAAAAAATCGTCCGGCGTCGCCGTCCTGCCGGGCAAGCTGACCGATTGCGAATCGGATGATGTCACCCGCAACGAATTGTTCCTGGTCGAGGGCGACTCCGCCGGCGGCTCGGCGAAGATGGGGCGCGACAAGGAATTCCAGGCGATTCTGCCCTTGCGCGGCAAGGTGCTCAATTCCTGGGAAACCGAACGCGACCGCCTGTTCGCCAACAACGAGATTCACGACATCGCGGTGGCCATCGGCGTCGACCCGCACGGCCCCAACGACACGCCGGACCTGTCCGGCCTGCGCTACGGGAAAATCTGCATCCTGTCCGATGCGGACGTCGATGGCTCGCACATCCAGGTTTTGCTGCTGACCCTGTTCTTCAAGCATTTCCCGCAGCTGATCGCACGCGGCAATATCTGCGTCGCACGTCCGCCGCTGTACCGCGTCGACGCACCGGCGCGCGGCAAGAAGCAGGCGCAAAAGTTTTATGCGCTCGACGACGGCGAACTGGAGGCGATCGAGGACAAGCTGCGCAAGGATGGCGTGAAGGACGGCGGCTGGAGCATTTCCCGTTTCAAGGGCTTGGGCGAGATGAACGCCGAACAGCTCTGGGAAACCACGATGAATCCGGACACGCGCCGGTTGCTGCCGGTATCGCTCGGCGACTTCGACCTGGCCGCATCGGAAGGACGCTTCAATATGCTGATGGGCAAAGGCGAGGCGGCCGCGCGGCGCGCCTGGCTGGAAGAGCACGGCAACGAAGCGGAAGCGGATATCTGAACGATGCGGCTGTCCGGTCTCCTTTTGTGGTGTTGCTTCGGACTGTCGGCGTTGCCGGCGCATGCCGATATCTACGGCTATGTCGACGCCGAGGGCATCGCACATTTCTCGACCGAAAAACTGGATGACCGCTATCAACTCTTCATGCAAGGCGGCGATTTCGATTCGTCGCGGATCGGCGCCCCGCAGGCAGGCGCAGGCAGCATGGCAGCGGCACCGGTTTCCACGCCACTCGCCAACTACCTGGTGCAGCATCCGAACCTGAAGAAATTTGAGCCGATCCTGCTGCAGGCGGCGCAGGAGTTCTCGCTCGATCCGGCGCTGCTGAAGGCGGTGATGGCGGCGGAGTCGGCATTCAACCCGACGGCAGTGTCGCCCAAGGGAGCGGTCGGGCTGATGCAGATCATGCCGGCTACCGCCGAGCGCTATGGCGTGCAGGGCGACAAAAAGAGGACCGTGGAACAGAAGCTGACCGATCCGAAAACCAATATCCGGCTGGGTGCGCGCTACCTGCGCGATTTGCACAAGATGTTTCCCGACCAGCCGGACCTGGTGGTGGCGTCCTATAACGCCGGCGAAGGCGCGGTACAGAAGTACAAGAACAGTATTCCGCCCTATCCGGAAACCCGGAATTACGTGCGGCTGGTCACGCAGTTCTACCAGCTATACCAACCCGCGGCCGCAAAGCTGGCCGTCGCGGCCTTTGCCGGCACCGCCGCCAAACGCATTCACATGACCATACCCGGACGGCGCAACATGCCGACCGCGATGCTGGATTAACACCGAATTACTGACGAACGCAATGACTGAACAAGCCAATCTTTTTGAAGAAATGCCGGCCGCGGACGGCGAATCCCTGACGCTGGCCACCTTCGCCGAACGCGCCTACCTGGACTATGCGATATCGGTCGTCAAGGGCCGCGCGCTGCCGGATGTTTGCGACGGCCAGAAGCCGGTGCAGCGCCGCATCCTGTACGCAATGAATGAACTCGGCCTCGGCCCGACCGCAAAGCCGCGCAAATCGGCTGCCGTGGTCGGCGACGTGCTCGGCAAGCTGCACCCGCACGGCGACCAGTCGGTGTATGACGCGCTGGTGCGCATGGCGCAGGACTTTTCGCTGCGCTATCCGCTGATCGACGGCCAGGGCAATTTCGGCTCGCGCGACGGTGACGGTGCGGCGGCGATGCGCTATACCGAAGCACGACTGACTCCGATCGCCCGGCTGCTGCTGGACGAGATCGACATGGGCACCGTCGATTTCGCGCCAAACTACGACGGCTCGACGGAAGAGCCGAAGCTGCTGCCGGCCCGTCTGCCCTTCGTGCTGCTGAACGGCGCCTCCGGCATCGCGGTCGGCCTTGCCACCGAGATCCCGTCGCACAACCTGCTGGAAGTGGCGAAAGCGGCGGTGGCATTGATCCGCAATCCGAAGATCAGCCATGCCGAGCTGATGGAAATTATTCCGGGGCCGGATTTTCCGGGCGGAGGACAGATCATCACTCCCGCATCCACCATCGCCGAGATGTATGAAAGCGGACGCGGTACGCTGAAAGTGCGTGCCCGCTGGAAGATCGAGGACCTGGCGCGCGGACAGTGGCAGGCGGTGGTCACCGAGCTGCCGCCCGGCACATCGGCGCAGAAGGTGCTGGAGGAAATCGAGGAACTGACCAATCCGAAGGTCAAGCTCGGCAAGAAATCCCTGACGCCGGAACAGCTGGCGCTGAAGCAGATGGTGCTGTCGGTGCTCGACCGCATCCGCGACGAATCGGGCAAGGATGCGCCGGTGCGCCTGGTGCTGGAGCCGAAGTCCAAGAACCAGGACCAGACCGAGTTCATGAACATCCTGCTGGCGCACACGTCGCTGGAGACTGGTTCATCGATCAACCTGGTGATGATCGGCGGCGACGGCCGCCCCCGCCAGAAGCGGCTCGGCGACATCCTGCGCGAATGGGTCGACTTCCGGTTCCATACCATCACCCGGCGCACGCAGTTCAAGCTGCAGAAAGTTGATGACCGCATCCATATCCTGGAAGGCCGGGAGGCGGTGCTGCTCAACATCGACAAGGTGATCAAGATCATCCGCGAAGCGGACGAGCCGAAACCGGCTCTGATACAGGCATTCAAGCTGTCCGACCGCCAGGCGGAAGACATTCTCGAGATCCGCCTGCGCCAGTTGGCACGATTGGAAGCGATCAAGATCCAGCAGGAGCTAGCAGAGCTGCGCAAGGAAAAGACTGTCCTGCAGGACCTGCTGGATAACCCGTCGTCGATGAAACGGCTGGTAATCAAGGAAATCGAAGCCGATGCCAAGCAGTTCGGCGATGCACGCCGCACGCTGATCGAGGCCGCCGAACGTGCCGTCATCGAACAGAAGGTGATCGACGAGCCGGTAACGGTCGTGATGTCGCAAAAAGGTTGGGTGCGCGCCCGCGGCGGTCATGGACACGATGCGTCGCAATTCACCTTCAAGGCGGGCGACGATTTGTATGCCTGCTTCGAGTGTCGCACCGTCGACAACCTGTTTGCATTCGGTTCCAACGGCCGCGTCTATTCGGTGCCGGTGGCGTCGCTGCCCGGCGCCCGTGGCGACGGCGTGCCTGTCACCACGCTCATCGAAATGGCGCCCGGCTCGCGGTTGCTGCATTACTTTGCCGGCCCGGCGGATACGCCGCTGCTGCTGGCATCGACCGCAGGCTACGGCTTCACCACCAGGGCCGGCGATATGG
>NZ_DAIUCO010000191.1:0-10481 GCF_036846085.1 Noviherbaspirillum sp.
TCGATAGCATCTATAACGCTCGATAAGCAATCTCGTTTACTTGTTCAGCGTTGCCCTAGGTTCTTCGGAGAGCAGGCAGAGTTGCATTACCGAAGACACGTGGTTACTGAGCTTGAACAACTGCATAAGGTGGCTTGACCTTCACACCCCCATCCCAACCTTCCCCCTACGAGGGGGAAGGAGTTAGTTCGCTTACAACCTTTCCACGTCGCCGCTCATAGGCGGCTCCGATTCAGCCGGCGCAATGCCTGCATTGCGAAACCCCGGCTTCATCCCTACGAGGGGGAAGGAGCGCTTCAATACTAGTTTGCGACGTAGTAGCATTAGCAAGCTGATGCAAAACGGTGTTACCGAAGCGCCGAACCAACCCCCACCAACACCACAATCACCAACATCAAAATCAACGACACCCCCTTCCAGAAAACAACCGGATTGCGCTCAATCAGCGGCGGCCGCGCCTTGCTGACAAACTTCTTGTTCGGATGGTACAGATCGAACACGAATTCAAACAGGTCGTCATAGCGTTTTTCCGGATTCGGGTGAGTCGCCTTCCGGATCGCTTCATCGACCCAGGCGGGAATGGTGCGGTCATCCAGCAGCGAGTGGTAAACCAAATTCCTCTGCGCCAGCTGCGTGCGTGCCTTCGCAACCTCGGTGCCGTAGGGCAGTCGCCCGGCCAGCATCTGGTAGGCGATGACGCCGAGCGAAAACATGTCCGACCGCGATGTGCCGCTCTCTCCCAAAAAATATTCCGGCGCGGTGTACTGCGGGGTACCGAGAATGGCGTCGTCCCCGGCGCGGCCGGTCATTTCCGTCAGGCCGGCCACCCGCGTGGACCCGAAATCGATGATCTTCACCGTGCCGGTCGCGTCGATCAGGATGTTTTCCGGTCGCAGGTCCTGGTGCAGCATATCGAGGCGATGAAACGCCCGCAGCCCCTTGGCGATCTGCTCGACGATGCCGCGCACGGTTTCCAGTTTCGGCTTCGGGTTGTCGATCATCCATTGGGACAGGGTGCGCCCTTCGATATATTCCATGGCGACATAAAGAAAGTTCCGCCGCCGCGTCTGCGCGCAGGGCTTCAGCACATATGGACTATTGATACGGCGGGCGATCCATTCCTCCATCAGGAAGCGTTCCAGATAGCCGGCATCGCCGCGCAGATCAACCGAGGGTGTCTTGAGAATGACCTGGTCGCCGGATTCATTGTCCACCGCCAGATACACATGGCTGCGGCTGCTGGCATGCACCTCCCTGACGATCCGGTAACCGTCGAACAATGCCCGTGCTTCCAGCAGAGGTGGGAACGGCAGATCCGAAAGCTGCCGGTAGATTTCATTGGCCTGCGGATCGGGCAAAGCATCGACCCGGACGATCTGGAGGGTGAGATTGTCGGTGCTGCCCTGCCGGCAGGCTTCCCCGACGATCAGCCGCGCCGCCGCATCGAGGTCGTCAGGATGGCGATCGATTGCGGCAACGATGACGTTCGCATCGGTGTACTCATACACGCCGTCCGTTGCCAGCAGGAAGATGTCGCCTTGTTCCAGCGGCAGGTTCCGGTAATCGATCTCCAGGTGCGAATCGATGCCGAGCGCACGGCTGAGGTAGCTCTGCTCGCGCGACACCGAGACGCGATGGTCGCTGGTCAGTTGCTCGAGCGACTTGCCGCGCAGCTGGTAGATGCGCGCATCGCCGACGTGGAACAGATGCGCCGTTGCCGACTTGATGACCATGCCGCTGAAGGTGCAGACATAACCGCGATCCTTGTCGTAGCGGTACTGGCTGTGCCGGGTCTGCGAATACAGCCAGGAATTGGTGGCCATCAGCACCCGCTCCACCGAGGTCTTCACCGACCAGGCGTCCGAGGTGCAGTAGTAGTCGTCGAGAAAGCTGGTGACTGCGGACTGGCTGGCAACCTGGCTGACGTCGCTGCTGCTGATGCCGTCGGCAATGGCGATGGCAATGCCCTTGGTACTGAGCTGCGGTTCCTTCGGGATCGCTACGCCATGGAAATCCTGGTTGATGTCCTTGCGGCCCTTGTCGGAGTACTGGCCTACGGCGATGCGGAGTTGGCTGGTCATTGTGTTGGAAACTTACTCCGGGCTATGTCAGGGAGGACGGTGGCGCATCTCTGGGTCCCCGTCTGCACGGGGACGGCAACCCTGTACTTATAAAACAAGTTCGAACAAAAGCCCCAGGCCGTGACCGGGCTGGGGCTTTTCGTCGTGAAACCGATTATTTGAACGAGCGCTTCGGGCCTGTTTTCACATGCGTTGCATACAGTGTCAGGCCGGTAAACGCGAGGCCGCCGACGAGATTGCCCAGCACCGTGGGAATCTCGTTCCAGATCAGGTAATCCATGAACGAGAAGTTGCCGCCCATGAGCAGGCCGGACGGGAACAGGAACATGTTGACGACCGAATGTTCGAAAGCCATGGCAAAGAAAAGCATGATCGGCATCCACATCGCGATCACCTTGCCGCTGACCGTGGTCGAGATCATCGCGCCCACCACGCCGGTGGACACCATCCAGTTGCACAGCACACCGCGCACGAACAAGGTCAGCATGCCGGCGGCGCCGAATTCCGCATAGCCCACCGTGCGTGCGTGGCCGATCACGCCGATCGCTTCACCGACCTTGTTGGGCGGCGTCGAGAAGCCGTTGGTAAACACGATCGCCATGAGCACCGCGACGGTGACCGCGCCGAGGAAGTTGCCGATGAAGACCACGCCCCAGTGACGGAGGATGCCGCTGAGGGTCACGCCGGGGCGCTTGTCGATCAGTGCCAGCGGCGTGAGGACGAAGACGCCGGTCAGCAGGTCGAAGCCCAGCAGGTACAGCATGCAGAAGCCGACCGGGAACAGGATGGCGCCGAAGATCGGCGAGCCGGTCTGGACGGTGATGGTGACCGCGAACACGGCGGCGAGCGCGAGGATGGCGCCGGCCATGTAGGCGCGGATCAGTGCATCCCGGGTGGACATGAACAGCTTTGATTCGCCGGCATCGATCATCTTGGTGACGAATTCGGAAGGCGCGAGATAGGCCATGATGGTTCCTTGTGAATGGAGATCGGGATGAATGGTTAGGCGGCGATGAGGACCATGCGGTCTTCGACACGCACCGGATACGCATTCACCGAGTTGTGCGGCGCTTCGAGGCACTCGCCGCTTTCCAGGCAGAAGTGATGCTTGTAGATCGGCGAAGCCACGACGACGCGCTGGCCGAGGCTGCCGATCAGGCCGCGCGAAAGGACGCTGGCGTTGGCATTCGGATCGTAGTTGTCGATGGCGAACAGCTTTTCTTCCTTGCCCTTGACGTGAAATACGGCAACAGGCTTGTCGTTCACCAGCGCGCAGATGCCGGTGTTGGGCAGGATGTCGTCCAGCGAGCAGACGGGGTTCCAGGTAATGGTCGGGTTGTCGAGTTGCATGATGTGCGGTCCTTAGGCTGCTTTGGCGATGATGGGAATGACTTTGCGTTCTTCCGGCGTGGCGGGGCGGATCTGCCCGCGCTCCTCGACGAAGACGACGTGCGGGTCGCGCTGGTCGCTGTTGACGAACTGGCGGAAACGCTTGCGTGTCTCCGGATCGGTGACGGCGTTTTTCCATTCGCAGGCGTAGGTGTCGACCACGTGCTGCATCGCGCTTTCGAGTTCCGCCGCGAGGCCGAGCTTGTCGCCGATGACGACGTCCTTTAGGTAGTCGAGGCCGCCTTCGAGGTTGTCGCGCCAGACGCTGGTGCGCTGCAGGCGGTCGGCGGTGCGGATGTAGAACATCAGGAAGCGGTCGATGTAGCGGATCAGGTCCTGCCTGGACAGATCCGATGCCAGCAGCTCGGCATGGCGCGGCTTCATGCCACCGTTGCCGCAGACGTACAGGTTCCAGCCCTTGTCGGTGGCGATGACGCCGACATCCTTGCCCTGTGCTTCCGCGCATTCGCGGGTGCAGCCGGAGACGCCGAACTTGATCTTGTGCGGCGCGCGCAGGCCTTTGTAACGGTTCTCCAGTTCGATGGCGAGGCCGACGCTGTCATCGACGCCGTAACGGCACCAGGTCGATCCCACGCACGATTTCACCGTGCGCAGCGACTTCCCGTAGGCATGGCCGGATTCGAAGCCGGCGGCGATCAGCTGTTCCCAGATTTCCGGCAATTGCTCCAGGCGCGCCCCGAACAGGTCGACCCGCTGGCCGCCGGTGATCTTGGTGTACAGGCCGTATTTCTTTGCCACCTGGCCGACGGCGATCAGTCCGTCCGGCGTTACTTCACCGCCCGGCATGCGCGGCACGACCGAATAGGTGCCGTCCTTCTGGATGTTGCCGAGGAAATAGTCGTTGGAATCCTGCAGGCCGGCGTGGTCCTTGCGCAGCACGAAGTCGTTCCAGCAGGAGGCGAAGATGTTGGCGGCGACCGGCTTGCAGATATCGCAGCCGAGGCCCTTTCCGTGGGCACCGATCAGTGCATCGAAGGTCTTGATCTCGCCGGCGCGGATGAGGTGGTACAGCTCCTGGCGCGAGTAGGCGAAGTGCTCGCACAGGTGGTTGTTCACAGCCAGGCCCTGCTTTTTCATCTCGGCCTTCATCACCTGCGTGACGAGCGGCACGCAGCCGCCGCAGGCAGTACCCGCCTTGGTGCAGGCCTTGAGGTCGCCGATGGTCGTCACGCCGCCGGCGACCGCTTCGCACAACTGGCCCTTCGACACGTTGTTGCAGGAGCAGATCTGCGCGGCGGCGGGAAGGGCGTCGACGCCGAGACCGGGTTTCGCCTTGCCGTCGCCTTGCGGCAAGATGAGGAATTCCGGTTCCTTCGGCAGTTCGATCCGGTTGAGCATCATCTGCAGCAAAGTGCCGTATTCGGCCGCGTCACCGATCAGGACCGCGCCCAGCAGGTGCTTGCCGCATTCGGAGACGACGATCTTCTTGTACACCTGCTTGCGTTCGTCGGTGAACTGGTAGGCGCGGCTGCCGGCGGTGCTGCCCATGGCGTCGCCGATACTGGCCACGTCGACGCCCATCAGCTTGAGCTTGGTGCTCATGTCGGCGCCGGCAAATCCGGCAGCCTCGCCGGCAATGTGTTTTGCAACCACGCGCGCCATTTCGTATCCCGGTGCGACGAGGCCATAGACCTGGCCATTCCAGGCCGCGCACTCGCCGATCGCATAGATGTCCGGATCGGCGCTCAGGCAGTGGTTGTCGACGGCGATGCCGCCGCGCGGACCGAGTGCGAGCCTGGCCTGGCGGGCGAGTTCGTCCCGCGGACGGATGCCGGCGGAAAACACGATCATGTCTGTTTCGAGATGGGTGCCGTCGGCGAAGACCATGCGGTGTCGGGCCTGTTCGCCGTCGATGATCTCGACGGTGTTTTTTCCGGTATGGACGCTGACGCCCAGCTCTTCGATTTTCCGGCGCAGCATGCGGCCGCCCGCATCGTCCACCTGCACCGCCATCAGGCGCGGCGAGAATTCGACGACGTGGGTCTGCAGGCTCATGTCGCGCAGCGCCTTCGCGCATTCCAGGCCCAGCAGCCCGCCACCGATGACAACACCTGTATTCGCACGGCTGCCGCATTCCAGCATGGCTTCCAGGTCTTCGATGGTGCGGTAGACGAAACAGTCCTTGCGGTCCTTGCCCGGCACGGGCGGCACGAAGGGATAAGAGCCCGTCGCGATGATCAGCTTGTCGTAGCACAGCACGTCGCCGGTGTTGACCGTGACGGTCTTGTTGATGCGGTCGATGGCGGTGGCGCGAGTGTTCAGTTTGAGCAGCAGATTATCGCGGTCGAAGAATCCCGGCGATACGAGGGACAGGTCGGCCGCCGATTTACCGGAGAAGAATTCGGACAGGTGCACGCGGTCATAGGCGGGGCGCGGCTCTTCGCACAGGACGGTCACTTCCGCGTCGTGGATGCCGGATTCATACAGGCTTTCGAGGAATTTGTGGCCCACCATGCCGTGGCCGATAACGAGCAGTTTCATATTTTTCTCCCTATGCGGAAATGTCCGGTGAAATCAGCAGCGCTGTTTCGCCGCATGCTTGTTGACGAAGCGGATGGCGCTGCGCTGGCCTCAGGGCGAGCGCATCCACGCGCCGGAGCGGCACGGCCTTGGATGCGATCCTCAGGCCGGCAACAACCGCGGCGAACTTCGCAACAGCAGATTGGTAATCAGGTCCTGTTCAGCGCGCAGACGGGATGCATTGGGCATGCACGCGATGGGCGGCACGCAGGCAAACAGTCGGGGAACAGGAAGAAGCCGTCACTAAGCAATGACGAACGAGCAGGGCAGGCTGGAATGATTTGTTCTGCATGGGCAAACCTCTTTCGCGTGCACCGGCATGCAGGCGTTTCGCTGCCGCTCCGGTCCACAGGACACCATTGTCCATGGAGCCCGGCGTTGGACTCCATCATTTGCAAAGCAAGATTGCTTTACATGAGCTTTAGCAATCGCCATGCCATGCATGGATCAACGGTTTGCCGGGGCAATACGCGCTATTTGATGGATTCTTTCCTCCGCATGCATCGCGGTGGAGCACCGCATTGGGGAAGTGCACTGCGAGAGTGCGCTAGCAGGAAGGATTTAGGCAAAGACGGATGCCGGAAAGAAGCCGGGCCGGCCGGCGATTGCCGCGGACCGGCCCGGTGGATTCGACATGCAATCCTATCGCGCGGTCTTGAGATAGGCCTGCGATTGCTGGTACACGAGGTCGATCAGGTTGCCCTGTGCGATATCCACATCCACCAGGTGCAGGCCCCAGTCGGTCAGCAGCCGGTTGCTGACCACCAGGTCGCCCGGAATGTCGATGTTCTTCGCCGCGTAGGCCGGCTGCACGGTGACGGACAGGTAGGACGCATTGTCACGTTCGACGCATTCGGCAGTGACGATGTCGAAGGTGGCGACGAATTGCGTCGTCACGTTTTGCGTGACCGCACCCCAGCGGCTGCCCGCCAATGGCTGCCCGAGCAGATTGCTTTTCGCCGGCAGGTAGGAGCGCAGCGCAGCGCGTCCGCCGGCCAGCGCCGCCGGGTTGGTGCAGGCTGCGACGTTTGCGCCATCCGGCAGGCGGCCGAAGCGGCTGTTGGCCGGCGGCGGCGAGGAATCGCGGAAGGTGACATAGGACACCACGCAACCGGTCTGCGCGGCCGAACGGCACAACGGAATCTGGCGGAACTGTCCGCCGGTGTCCTTGCCTTTCGGGACCGGGACGTTGTAGCCGATGAGCAGCGCCGAGATCATCTGCTTCTGGGCCGGCTTGCCTTCGATTTCATTCTTGACCAGGTCGCCGAGCATGCGTGCGCCCTGCGAATGCCCCACCAGCACGACGCCGCGTCCCTTGTTGTCGTTTTTCAGGTAATGGTTCCATGCATCGACCACATCGCCGTAAGCCATTTTCGGATCGATGCCGCTCGGCTGCCCGCCCATGGCGTTGCGCAGGCCGGCCAGCGTGACCTGGCGGTACATCGGCGCATACAGGCGGCACTCCGAACCGAAGCGCGCGAACTGCTGCTGCACGGTGCGCTTTTCTTCCGGGCCGGCGGTCATGTCGCTATTGGGCGTCGGGTCGTTCGAGATGGTGGGATAGACATAGAAGCAGTCGACCGGTGCATCGGGATTGGACTTCCATGCCTCCCTGCCCGATTCCGTGCCGGCCGTCAGCAGTGCCGCGGTGAGATCGACCGCGCAGGCATCGGTGCGGCCGGGACGGCAAAGCCAGTTGCCGTCCCGGGCGTAATCGTTGCGGGCAGCAGTCGCCGACGCGGTCGTAGCCGGTGCCGCAGCGGAAGGCGCGGACGTGGAGGTCGGGGTCGTCGTGCAGGCGGTTGTAAATGATGCCGCAGCGGCGATCAGGCAAAGTCCCTGGAGCGGGCGAATACGGTATTGATACATGCAGTCTCCTCTGATTGTTTGTGATTGCGGTCGTCATCTTACCGCCTTATATGAACACATGTTCAACATCGCACACGGCGGTTTTCGATACCGCGATATGGCATATGCGGGCAATCGCAGGCAATCGGCGATGTTTGGTATCAATGCCTTAGAATCGGTGTTGGATAAGCAATGCGCTCACGCGGCGCGAACCTACATCGAGGAGAGCGGAAATGACAGTAGACGCCACAGACCTTGCCGATGGCAATGTGCTGCAAAGCATCCGGGAGCATGCGCGCTGGCAGCAGCCATGCGAATTGGCCGATGGCGGCGGCATCATCCTGATGGCCGGTCAGACCGAGTTTCCCGGCGCGTACAAGAACTGCGTCGCGCGTTCCGATCCGCGCGTTCCTGCCGCAGAGGTGATCGAGCGCGCAAGGGATTTCTTCGGCAGGCGTGGACGCAGCTTCACCGTTTTTTCGCGCGGCAGCCGCGACCGCGACCTGGAGGACCTGTTGAAAACGGACGGGTTCACCCAGCGCTCCGATTCTCCGTGCATGCTGGTGACCAGCCCGGTCGCCATGCCGGCCGTCCCTGGAGAACTCCGCATCGTGCCGTTCAGCGAACTGCGCCATGTGCAGGACGCGGCGGCGATCAATGCGGAAGCGTATGAGGCGCTGGAACTGCCCGCGGCGGAAACAGCAAAGTATTTCTTCAATGCCGCGCAGCTTCTTTCACCCGGCGTCATCGGTTGCGTCGCCTACCGGGATGAGCAGCCGCTCGCCACCGCGCTCGCCATCAAAAGCCAGGATGCCGCAGGCGTCTACTGGGTGGGAACGGCGAACGCCGCGCAGCGCATGGGCCTGGCGACGCTCTGCACCGCGTTCGTGACGAACCGTGCGTTTTCCGACGGCGCATCCGTGGTCACCTTGCAGGCCAGCCCGTTCGGCGCGCCGGTGTACGAGCGCCTCGGCTACCGGGAGTACGACAGGCTCAAGTTCTATCGGGACCTTCGCAAGCCGGCGGGCTAGGCAACGATCGGCCGAGGGGAGAGTGCAACCCGGTCAATTCGATCGTTGCATCATCCAGTTCACTTCCGACGGACGGCCTGCCAGCGCGAGCGAGGCAGTCGCCGCCGGTGCGCGCGCGATCACCCGGCCACCACGCAGCACGAGCAGGCGCGTGGCGCGCAGGCGGATCGCTTCAACCGGATCGCGTGCCTGCAGCACCACGAGGTCGGCCTTGCAGTCCACGTCGATACCGTAGCCTTCGAGCCCGAGGATACGGGCCGGTGTCGCGGTCACCGCATCGAAGCAGGCGCGGATGCCGTCCTGCCCGGTCATCTGCGCCACGTGCATCCCCATGTGGGCGACTTCCAGCATGTCGGCGCTGCCCATCGGATACCAGGGATCAAGCACGCAGTCGTGACCGAAGGCGACCGCCACGCCGGCGTCCAGCAATTCGGGAACGCGAGTCATGCCGCGCCGTTTCGGATAGGTGTCGTGCCGGCCCTGCAGGGTGATGTTGATGAGCGGGTTGGCGATCGCGGCCACACCGGCTTCGCGGATGAGCGGCAACAGCTTGGACACGTAATAGTTGTCCATCGAATGCATCGACGTCAGGTGTGAACCGGCCACGCGGCCCGCCATGCCGAGACGGTGCGTGTGATACGCAAGGGTCTCGATATGCCGCGACAGCGGATCGTCGGATTCGTCGCAATGCATGTCCACCCGCAGTCCGTACTCGGCCGCCAGTTCGCACAGGATACGCACCGATTCGGCGCCATCGGCCATCGTCCGTTCGAAATGCGGGATGCCGCCGACGACATCGACGCCCTTGTCGAGCGCGCGGCGCAGATTGTCCAGCGCGCCGGGCGAACGCAACACGCCGTCCTGCGGGAAGGCTACCAGTTGCAGGTCGAGATACGGCCTGACCTTTTCGCGTACGTGCAGAAGCGCGTCCACCGCAAGCAGGCGCGGGTCGCACACATCGACATGCGAACGGATCGCCAGCAGTCCCTTGGCGACCGCCCAGTCGCAATAGGCCATTGCCCGCTCGACGAGGGCCTCTTGCATCAGCAAGGGCTTGAGCTCGCCCCACAGCGTGATGCCTTCCAGCAGCGTCCCCGACTTGTTGACGCGGGGGAGGCCGTAGGACAAGGCAGAGTCCATGTGGAAGTGGGCGTCGACGAAGGGCGGCGTGGCCAGCATGCCGGCGGCGTCGATGGTGTCGGCTGCGGCGGCCTGCAGCGCCGGTTGCACGGCGGCGATGCGGCCGTTCTGGATGCCGATGTCGATGGCGGTCCGGCCGTCGGGGAGGGTGCAGTTGCGGAGGATGAGGTCTAGCATGGGGTGGTAGTGATTGGCTTAACGTGTTTCAAGGTACTTACTTGTATGTTGGATAGGATCTGATTTGACAAAGGCGATAACTCGGAGGAGCACATATTTTGATCACCAGACGGTTCCCTCCCCCTCTCAGGGGGAGGGCTAGGGTGGAGGTAGTGAGGTTGAATCAGCGTATGCAGTCGATCGACCTTCACACCCCTGCGCGGGCCGCCCCATCCCAACCTTCCCCCTATAAGGGGGAAGGAGCCTTACAAGATGGCTTTCAAGTAAGCAGTGC
>NZ_DAIUCO010000192.1:0-10458 GCF_036846085.1 Noviherbaspirillum sp.
GATGAGATAGCCGTTGACCGAGGTTTCGACCGGGCTCTTCAGATAGTTCTTTGCGAGTGCCTGGTTGACCTTGGCCGGCGTGATATTGGTGAGCAGCTTGTCCACCGGGAGTTCGACGGTGCCGTCGGACAGGGCGGTGATCTCGAATTCGCCAAGCATCATCCGGTAATAACCCGGCGCGGAGGTCTTGACCATTGGCGCGGCGGCATGCGCGGCGACGCAGGCGGT
Organism: Noviherbaspirillum sp.; assembly: GCF_036846085.1. Taxonomy (NCBI): domain Bacteria; kingdom Pseudomonadati; phylum Pseudomonadota; class Betaproteobacteria; order Burkholderiales; family Oxalobacteraceae; genus Noviherbaspirillum; species Noviherbaspirillum sp. Next base: position 229 of record NZ_DAIUCO010000192.1, read on the forward strand.
GGCGAGGAGGAAGGATGCGGCAATGCGCGCGGCATAGTGTGCAACATGTGTGGCGATCATGAAGTTCCCTTTTTGTTGGCGAGGAGCGAAAACGGCTCGTACCTCTGGTTGAATATTTTTTGCATGGACCGTGCGCGAGTATGCCGAATAATCCGGATTGCCGCATTGTCCCGGCCCGCGTCGGACCGCGGCCAGGGGCGGTAGAATATCTCGCCATCATTCACCCGGGCAGCAACATCACCCGTCACCCCGACCATCCCGATGAAAATTCAAATCGCATCCGATCTTCACCTCGAATTCATGCAGGACCGCTTTCCGGACTACCGGGCGGTCGATCCGACCGACGCCGATGTGCTCATCATCGCCGGCGATATCCACCATCACACGGGCGCAATCGATTCCTTCAAGGATTGGGGCAAGCCGGTCATCTATGTTCACGGCAATCATGAACTGTATGACGCGGACCATGAGGCGATGGTGGCGGCATTGCGGCGTTCGGCAAGCGGCACCGCGATCCGCTATCTGGATTGCGATACGCTGGTATTGGAGGGTGTCCGCTTTCTTGGCTGCTGCCTGTGGACCGATTACCTGCTGTATGACGAAGACCCGTTGCCCGCCATGCGCGAGGCGGAGAACACCTTGTACGACCATCGGATGATCCGCGCCGGCGATGGCCTGTTCAGCGCAAGCGAGGCAGCGCGTATCCACAGTCATTCACGCGCCTGGCTGGAACGGCAGCTCGATACGCCTTTCGACGGCAGGACGGTCGTGGTAACCCATCATGCGCCGCATGCGCAATCGATCCATCCGCGCTTTGAGGGCAGCGCGTTAAATCCGGCCTTCGTCAGCAACCTGGGCGCGCTGATGGGGAAGGCCGACTTATGGGTACACGGGCACGTGCATGACAGCGTCGATTACCGGATCGGCAGCACCCGCGTGGTTGCCAACCCGCGCGGCTATCCGCTCAACCGCAAGGAGGCCGCCACCCTGGCGCAGATCAACTGGGAAAACCCGCTGTTCGACCCGCGCATGGTGATCGAGCTGGATTGAGCGGCGACGGCGATTGCGCTCAATCGTCGTGATGCTTGTGTTTCTTGTGCTTATGCTTGCCATTGCCGTATTCGGACGATTTCACGAAATAGACAGGCTGGGCGCAGGCGTTGTACTTGTGGCAGTGCTTGTCCCACTTCTTCGCATGGCCGGGCGGCACATGCATGTAGACCGGCTGGACAACGACCGGGCGCGGCTGCCGCACGATCATCACCGGCTGCTGATACAGCACCTGCGGACGTGAGTTGCCGATATCGACGCGGCCATACACGCCCGGACTCACTTCGCCGGCAACGCTGATGCCGACGTCGACATTGCTCGCCTGCGCCGCACTGCCGGCTGCGAACAGCAACAGTAACGCTATTTTTTTGGCTTTATTGGACATGGCTATTCCCTGAAGTTTGATAGGAAGGACTGCGAACGCATGCGTTTCGCATTCCGTGCGGTGATTCTAGCCGCGGCAGACAGGGAAAGCCGCGCACCTTTGCAACAATTCGCTACAGAAACAAGGGAAATGCACGTATTTTGATTCCCGGCAAAGCATCAGGCTGGCCGGCATTGACATAGTGCCATCGTCGCTCAACGCATGAATGGAAAAAGCCCGCAGTGCATGGCACTGCGGGCTTCGCGCGAGAAGCTGTTGAAAGAAGACCAGGAATCGTTACGCTGGCTCGGTGAAGCGGCCCGCCTGGAAATCCCTTACCGCCTCGAAGATCTGGTCATTCGAGTTCATCACGAACGGGCCGTATTGCGCGATCGGTTCGTTGAGCGGCCGGCCGGCGATCAGTAGCACGCGCGCCGGACCGTCGGCATGGATGACGATGCCGTCGCTGCCGGCGTCATTGTTCAGGATCGCCATCCGCTGCGACGGCACCTGCGTATCGCCGATGCGCACATTGCCCCGATAGACATAGACGAAGGCGTTGTGGGTTGCCGGCAGGCGCTTGGCGAAACCGGCGGCATCGTTGAAATGCACATCCAGATACAGCGGCTCGGTGGTCTCGCGCTGCACCGCTCCCGCCACGCCGTGGGCTTCGCCGGCGATGACCCGTACCGCGACGCCTTCCGGTGTCGTGAATTCGGGCACGGCGGCATTCGGGATGTCCTGATACCACGGCTTGGTCATCTTGTCCTTCGCCGCCAGGTTCAGCCAGAGCTGAAAGCCTTCCATGCGGCCGTCTTCCTGTTCCGGCAATTCCGAATGCACCACGCCGCGGCCCGCCGTCATCCATTGCACACCGCCATTGTCGAGCAGCCCTTCGTTGCCGGCGCTGTCGCGGTGACGCATGCGGCCGGCGATCATGTAGGTCACGGTTTCGAAGCCGCGATGCGGATGGTCGGGGAAGCCGCCGATGTAGTCCTGCGGATTGTCGGTGCCGAACGCGTCGAGCATCAGGAACGGATCGAGCCTGCGCTGCAGGGACTGGGTCAGGACACGGGTGAGCTTGACGCCGGCGCCGTCGGATGTCGCGGTGCCTGCAACGAGGCGTTCCACGCCGCGCGGCCGGACGACGGTTTCTGCGGTCGGTGCTGCAATTGCGGTGGTGGTCATGTCGAATCCTTTCGATGTGTCAGATCTGTTCCTGTACTGCGGAGAACGCCGCCTTCATCATGCGGCGGCGCTTCCTTTCTTCAGGCCGGCAGCGCTTCTTCTATCTGGCTCTGCGCCGAAGCGAGCGCACGCTGCTCCGCTTCCGGTCCCATCGCCAGGCCTTCCGCATAGACGAACTCGACGTCCGTCATGCCGAGGAAGGCGAGCACGGTCTTCAGGTACGGCACCTGGGTGTCGCCCGGCGTATCGCGATGGATGCCGCCGCGGGTGAGCGCGACATACACCTTTTTATTTTTCAGCAATCCTTCCGGCCCCTTGTCGGTGTACTGGAAGGTTACCCTGGCGCGGGAAATCGCGTCGATCCAGTTCTTCAACTGGGCAGGGACGCCGAAGTTGTACATTGGCACACCCAGCACCACCACGTCGGCAGCCTGTATTTCGGCAATCAATGCGTCGTCTTTCGCCACGCGGGCAGCCTGCTCGCCGCTGCGCCGGTCAGCCGGTGTAAACAATGCCTGCAGCGTGCTTTCATCGAGTTCGGGATGCGGATTGCGCGACAGGTCACGCACCGTCAGGGTGGCGTCCGGATAAGTGCGACGCAGCCGCTCAACCAGGTTGCCGGCGAGGCGGGTGGAATGAGAACCATCGACACGGGCGCTTGAATTGATTTGCAGAATGTTCATGTTGATTCCTTCGGGTGTTGTTGTATTCACGGGATACGGTAAGCACAGTGTATTTTGTCCCACGAGCGTGCCGGAAGCCATTAAAACGGATAACATTGTTCCATTAACAGAACAATGGAGGAAATCATGCACCTGGAGCCGAACGACTTGCTGCTGTTTGCCCGCGTCGCCGACGAAGGCAGTTTCAGCCGTGCGGCCGACCGTGTCGGCCTGCCGAAATCGACTGTTTCGCGCCGCATCGCGTCGCTCGAATCGCAGCTCGGCGAGCGCTTGCTGTTGCGCACGACGCGCAAGCTGACCATTACCGATTTCGGCCATAGCGTGCTGGAACACGCGCACCAGGTTGCCAATGAAGTCGAGGCGGCAAGTTCGCTGGCGCAGCACCGGCAGGTCAGGCCGAGCGGCAGGCTGCGGGTGTCCATGCCGGGCGATCTCGCCAACGTGGTGCTCGGACCGCTCATGGCGCAGTTCATCGCCGACTATCCCGACATTTCGCTGGAAGTCGACCTGTCGCCGCGCCGGGTGGATCTGATCGGCGAAAATTTCGATCTGGCGGTCAGGATGGGCGATCTCAGCGACGACGCCTTTCTCGCCGCACGCCAGCTGGCGGTGTTCTCCGGCGGGCTGTACGCCGCCCCGGCTTACCTGAAGCAGCACGGCACGCCGAATGCGCCGGAAGACCTGGCGCAGCACCAGGCGCTGCGGCTGCTGCAGCGCTCGGGCGACGCGGCGGCATGGGAATTGACCCGGGACGGCGAACGCTGGTCCGGCGGGCCGCCGGCACGCGCGGTGATCAACTCGCCGGAATTGCTGCTGCGGCTGGCGCGATTGGGTTCGGGCATCGCCGCCGTTGCCCATCATTACGCGGAGCCGTTCGTGCGCAGCGGCGAGCTGGCGCCGGTGTTGCCGGACTGGAGCCTGCCACCGGTGGCGGCCTGGGCGGTCTTTCCCGGACGGCGGCTGATGCCGGCACGCACCCGCGTCTTCATCGATGCCTTGCAGGCCCAGCTCAGCGGCGCGCAATGCCGCGCCGTCGATGCGCAGGTGCAGAAGACAAAGCAGGAATATCTGGCGAAGAACCGTTGAGATGCCGCGCTGCCTGCCGGCATCGCCGGTGCGGCCGGGCGGAATCAAGTATTCTCTTGTGCTTTGCCGGCAACGGCCGCACCCCCTTCACATCTGTTTCCGATGACGCATTCACTGACTCCGTCCACCATCCTGATGCTGATCGTCCCGCCGTTTCTGTGGGCCGGCAATGCCGTGGTAGGGCGCCTGGTGCACGAGATGGTGCCGCCGATTACGCTGAATTTCCTGCGCTGGGCCATCGCGCTGCTGATCCTGCTGCCGATGGCAAGCTTCATCTATCGCCGCGGCAGCGGCCTGTGGACGCACTGGCGGCGCTTCGCGGTGCTCGGCCTGCTCGGCGTCGGGCTCTACAACGCGCTGCAATACCTGGCGCTGCAGAGTTCGACGCCGATCAACGTTACGCTGGTGGCGGCCAGCATGCCGGTGTGGATGCTGGCGATCGGATGGATGTTTTTCGGCGCAAAGGTGTCGCCGAAGCAGCTCGCCGGCGCCGCGCTGTCCATCGCCGGCGTGCTGCTGGTGCTGTCGCGCGGCGAATGGCGGCAACTGCTCGCCTTGCGCTTGGTACCGGGCGACCTGTTCATGATGCTTGCGACCATCGCATGGTCCGTTTATAGCTGGCTGCTGACGATGGGCAAGGACAAGGATCCGCACCAGATCCGCGCCAACTGGGCCGCGTTCCTGCTCGCCCAGGTGACCTTCGGCGTGCTGTGGTCCGGCGCCTTCGCCGCCGGCGAATGGGCCATTGCCGACCGGCAGATCGCATGGAGCTGGACATTGGCGGCGGCGCTGCTGTTCGTCGCCATCGGTCCGGCGGTGGTTGCATTTCGCTGCTGGGGCGCGGGCGTACAGCGCGTCGGGCCGAACATCGCGGCATTTTTCAGCAATCTCACGCCGCTGTTCGCAGCCCTGATGTCATCCGCCTTCCTCGGCGAAGCGCCGCATCTTTTCCATGGCGTGGCGTTCGCGCTGATCGTCGGCGGCATCGTGCTGTCGTCGCGGCAGTGAGCGGCCGGCGCGCTTGCGCGGCGAAAGGTACACTCTGCCGTCGCATTCATTGCAGGAGCTTTCTTGCGTACCACCTCTTCTTTCCACATCGCCATGGCATTGGCCATGGTTTGCCTGGCATCGGCGCTGGCCGGCTGTTCACATGTCAATCCCCATTACGATCCGGCCAAGCCGCACCATACGCCGCAAGGTTTCCAGAACAATTACCCGCCCAATCCCGCTTACCAGCGACCGCAGGAAAGCTTCGTGCAAAGCTGGATGAACCGACTGCGCAACTGGACCAGCGACAAGCCGGAGCGTAAGCCGACGCGGCCCCTGCTGCCGGTCAAGCCGGATCTGGCCTTCATCCAGAACAACAAGAACACCGCGGCGCTGACCTGGATCGGGCATGCCACGTTTCTTTTACAAACCGCCAACGGCTTGAACATCCTCACCGATCCGATATTCGAAGAGCGCGCATCGCCGCTGCCGTTTACCGGGCCGAAACGGCACCAGCCGCCCGGACTGTCCATCGCGGAATTGCCCCGCATCGATGCGATCCTGATCAGCCATTCCCACTACGACCATCTGTCGCTGTCCTCGCTGCGCGCGCTGTATGCGCAACCCGGCGGACCGCCGATGCTATTCGTGCCGCTGGGCATCGACGCCTGGCTGGCGGCGAACGTGACCGGCGGCGACCGCTCCCGCATCGTCAGGCTGGACTGGTGGGACAACGCGACCATCGCCGGCACGGAAATCCACCTGCTGCCGGTGCACCACTGGTCGGCGCGCACATTGTGGGATCGCAATGAAACCCTGTGGGGCGGCTTCGCGGTCCGGCAACCGGGATTTTCGTTTTTCTTTTCCGGCGACCTCGGTTACTCGAAAGATATCGGTGACATCGCCGCCCGCTTCTCCGGCTTCGATCTCGCCGCCATCGGCATCGGCGCCTACCAGCCGATCTGGTACCGCAATTCGCATGTCAGCCCGGAAGAAGCGGTACGCATGCACAAGGAACTGCGCATCAAGCGCAGCATCGGCATGCATTGGGGAACGTTTGCAATGGGCCAGGAACGGCTCGATCAGGCGGTCGACGACCTGGCGATTGCACGGCGGCAGCACGGCGTGAAGGATGACGAGTTTTTCGTGCTGCATCATGGCGAAACCTTCCGGACCGATCAGCCGGCGCAGCGCTGTTGCGGCAGCGGGCTTTGATCCTCCGGGACCCTTGAATCGGCCCGGCTTGGACGCAGATACTTGAACCACTCAATACAAAGGCAACCCGATGACTACCCGATTGAAGATCGATTTTGTTTCCGATGTGTCCTGCCCATGGTGCGTAATCGGACTGAAGTCGCTGCAGCAGGCGCTCGGCCGCCTTGACGGCGATATTGCCGCCGACCTGCACTTCCAGCCGTTCGAACTGAATCCGCAGATGCCTTACGAAGGGCAGGACATCACCGAGCATCTCGCCGAAAAATACGGCGCGACCGAGGAGCAGAGTGCGCGTAACCGCGAGGCGATCCGCGCCCGCGGCGAGGAACTCGGGTTCGCATTCCGCATGGAAAAGCGCAGCCGCATCTACAACACCTTCGATGCCCATCGCCTGCTGCACTGGGCGGAGCAGCAAGGCCGCCAGCAGGCATTGAAGGAAGCCTTGTTCCATGCCTACTTCACCGACGGCAAGCATCCGGGCGACCATGCCGTGCTGGCCGAGCTTGCGGGGACGGTGGGACTGGATGCCGCGCAGGCGGCCGACGTGCTGTCGTCGGGCCGGTATGCACAGGAGGTGCGGGAACAGGAACGCTTCTACCAGGAACAGGGCATTCACGCCGTGCCGGCGGTCATCATCAATGATCGCTACCTGATCCAGGGCGGGCAACCACCCGAGGCATTTGAACAGGCCATCCGCCGCATCGTCGCGGAATCGCCGGCCGCCTAGGGGATATGCAGGGCGCGCAAAAGCATGCGCGCCTTTGCCGTTACGCAGGCGTGGGACATGTCCTGCGAAACCCCTGCAGGTTCCGGATTATCCCCTTGCTTGTTTCTGAAAACCGCTGCAATTACGGGTGGCGGGGCTGGCCGGCGACATCCTCGCTGCTCACCACCCGGTTGCGCCCCATCGCTTTCGCCTGATAGAGCGCACTGTCGGCCCTTGCCATCAGGTGCGCAAAGGCTTCGCCGGCCACCAGCGTCGCCACGCCGATGCTGACCGTGTACGCCGGCACCCTGCCGTCGCCGCCGCCGGGCTGCGTCTCCAGTGCTGCCCGTAACCGGTTGGCAACGGACAAGGCCGCCACGCGGTTCGTGTCCGGCAGCAGCACCGCGAATTCCTCTCCGCCGACGCGGGCGAAGTAATCGACCGAGCGTATCGCCGCATCGGCACGCAACACCGCGTCCACCAGCACAAGGTCGCCGATGGCGTGCCCCGACGAGTCGTTGATCTGCTTGAAATTGTCGATGTCGAGCATGATCAGCGACAGGCTTTGCCCGCTGCGCCCTACCCGCCCGATCTCGCGCTCGGCGATTTCGAAGAATGCGCGCCGGGACCATGCGCCGGTCAGGAAATCGCGGTTGGCGGCGCGTTCCGCCGTCGCCATCATCCTGTCATGGACCAGCATGACCGCACCAAGCGTCAGCACCGGCAGGGTCATGGTACCGGCGGAAAGGAACAGCATGTTCAGCGGAGAAGGTTGCAGCAGCGACGTCATTTCCCCCGGATGGGCCACATGCACGGCCGCGCGGATGATGTGCCCGGCCGCAATGACGATCGCCATGCCCCCCGCGAACAGGTGCGGATAGCGCGAACGCCTGCTCTGGCGGGAGCGGAATACGGTGAGTGCGATCATCAGGCAGACGGCGACCTGAAACATCGAAACAACGATCGTGCGCAATGCAAAGGAGTCGACAACGTAGTGGAATACGGCAATGGCAAGCATCACGAAGGCGACGCCCGCGACCAGCAATCCCATGGGCATGCGCCGGCCGAAGAAGCGGCGGTAACCCAGCAGGATCGTCGCGCTCGCCGCGGCATAGACGCCATTGGCGGCCTCATACGCGATCATTGGCGGGAGTTCCCTGCCGAAGGCGTAAAGAATGAATGCGAAAAACCCGATGGCATTCGCCGCAGCCCATTCCCGGATCCCGGCGATGCCGCTGCGGACCAGTGAAAACGATACGAGAAATGTCAGCACGCAAAAAAGCGCGGCGATCAAAAGAATATGAAATGTGCTCGGCATGCCAGCAAGAAAAAATTTGAATCACCCGATCCGTAGCGGGCCCGCTTTCCGCGATGCATTCTCGGGACTCCGGATTATCCGGGAGGTAGCGGGTCCGCATGGCAACTTATGCGTAACACTTGATAACAAAACTAACACAAATGCGAACAACCTTTCGTAGTTCCTGTTTGTCCAAAAAGTACGAGGCCAGGATTGAAGGATTGCTTCAAAGACTTGTTTTCACATCAATGAGGAGGAAATAACCATGTTAAGAAAATCCCTTGCTATCGCGATCGCTTCTTTTTCCGTGTTGGGCTTGAGTGCTTGTGACGTCGACAAGACCAAGGAAGGCAATGTCAGCCTGCCAAAGTACGAAGTCGAAAAGAAACAGGCTGGTGATGTGACGTTGCCCCAATACGATGTGAAGACGCCGGATGTCAACGTGAAGACCGAAGAAAAAACCGTCACGGTGCCGACTGTCAAAACCGAAGAGAAAACCGTCGAGGTGCCGAAAGTGGAAGTCACTCCGGCCAAGGAAAAGTAATCCCCGCGAGGGAGTGGTGTGCAACGCTGCGCTTTCACGGCAGCGCAAAATCGCGACACTACTCCGGCGACACCAACCCGCAGGCTCCCCGCCATCACCTTGGCCGGGAGCCTGTGTTCTCACTTATCCCGCCTTTCCGCCGCCATCCCGTCGCCGCCTGCTTCAGGGCGAATTGGCGTCAATATCCGCCAGGGTTTCCAGCCCCCGCTGCGTGACGTCGTAACCATCATCCGCCGACCTCGGCGCGATATGTCCTTTCTTGCTCAGGAACGTAATGACACCTGCGTCCGTTCGTGCATGCGGATCGACCGACAGTGCCCGCAGACCGTCGATGCAGCGCTTGATGAACAGCGTCTGCATGCCCTTCTCGGTCAATTCCATCGTTCCATCCTTCCGGAACGCAGCATATTTGAGCCCTGAAAGGCGTTTGGCGTTCCGTGAAACGCGCGCGCTCGGCTTGCCTTTTTTCTGTCCGGCCCCAATTTCAGCAAGAGCGTCGAATTCATCAAGGGTCAGTTTGTCATTCATCGCGTCTTCCTGTAACGATTGTTGAGAATATGCGGCTCATCCGGGAAACGAACGGCGCACACTGCATGCGAGTGCGCATATTACCGAAATTGATGTCTGTTATATGAAGCGACCACTGGACATACTTGTTACTATGAAACATAATTCGCGCTGCAATTTTTTACCCTCGCAGCAAAAGTGCCCGCCGACGATTGCTCTGACCGTTTCGCTAACTGAGAGGTCGACGGACCGCATTTTTTCTGAACCATTCGCCGACGTTTAACTCCCATCTCATTCCTGTTTTGTCTCCGCCACGCAGCGTCATGCGCTCGTGAATTACGGCGTGCGCCGCGAAGATCGTGACGCGCGGTATTCCGCTCTGCAAAGCGCTGGCGCCAGAAACAACTTTTAATCAATGACCAAAACTGCCAAAACTCTGACATTGACTTCCAAATCGACAGGCGAGGGATCGGCGAGACCCGCGCAGTCGAAAAAAGTACGCACGGTTTCCCACGCCGCCGATCCGGTGCAGGCGCCGAGCACGGTCACGGTCGTGACCAAATCCCGTTCGCGCTTCGCCAACAGGCTCAATGATACCGGCAC
>NZ_DAIUCO010000193.1:0-10448 GCF_036846085.1 Noviherbaspirillum sp.
GCGCGAGGCGGGCGCCCGAGGCGCCGAGCGGATGGCCGATGGCGATCGCGCCGCCATTAGGGTTCACGCGCGCGTCGTCGAAGCCGATTTCCAGCAGCTTCAGGCAGCCGAGCACCTGGCTGGCGAAGGCTTCGTTGATCTCGATGATGTCCATGTCGGCCAGCGTCAGGTTGGCGCGCTGCAGCGCCTTGCGGATCGCGTACACCGGGCCGACGCCCATGATGCGCGGCTCGACGCCGGCGACCGCCGCCGACAGGATGCGCACCATCGGCGCCTTGCCGGCCTTCTCGCCGGCAGCGCGGCTGCCGACCAGCAGCGCGGCAGCGCCGTCGTTGATGCCGGATGCATTGCCTGCGGTGACCACGCCGCCTTCGAACAGCGGCTTGAGCTTGGCCAGCGTCGCGCCGGTGGTTTCGGGACGCGGATGCTCGTCCTGGTCGACCACGATGGGCGGCGTCTTGCGGCCGGTCGGCACGCTGATCGGAAGTATCTCTTCCTTATAAAAACCGTCCTGCAGCGCGGCGTGATATTTCATCTGCGAGGCCAACGCGAAGGCGTCGGCGTCGTCACGGGTGATGCCGAAGTCATGGGCGACGTTGTCACCGGTTTCCGGCATCGTATGCGCGCCGTACTCGGCGGTGACTTTCGGGTTCGGGAAGCGAGCGCCGATGGTGGAATCGAAGACCTTGAATTCACGGCTGTACGCCGCTTCCGCCTTGGCCACCACGAAAGGGGCGCGGCTCATGCTTTCGACGCCGCCGGCGATGTACAGGTCGCCTTCGCCGGTGGTGACGGCACGGGCCGCATCCATCACCGCGGCCAGGCCGCTGGCGCACAGGCGGTTGACCGTCTGGCCGCCCACCGTCACCGGCAGCCCGGCTGCCAGCAGCGAGTTGCGCGCCACGTTGCGGGCATCTTCACCGCCCTGGTTGGTGCAGCCCAGGATGACGTCTTCGATCGAATCCGCCGGGAAGGCATTGCGCGCCACCAGCGCGCGCATCACTTCCGCCACCAGGTCGTCGGGGCGGACCGCGGCAAGGGCGCCGCCGTGGCGGCCGATCGGCGAACGCAGGCCGTCGTAGATGTAAGCGTCGAGCATGATTTAAATTTCCTTGTGATGTAACGAAAGTCCGAGCAGGGCTCGACGCTGCAGCCATGGGCTGGAGCGGTAGCGGGCGTCGCCGGTTTGTTCTTCGAGGTTGGTCAGGATCGTCAGTACAGTTGCGCTGCCGAGCTCGTCGCCCCAGGCCAGCGGGCCGATCGGATACCCGAGGCCGAGCGTCACGGCGCGGTCGATGTCGGCCGGATCGGCGATGCCCTGCTGCGCGATTTCGCAGGCGATATTGACGATGTGGGCGACCACGCGCTGCGTCACCAGGCCGGCACTGTCGCGGATCACGCTGACGGCCTTGCCGTCGGCGCCGAACAGGCCGCGCGCCATCTCGCGATAGCTTTCATCGGTCGCCGGCGTCGTCATCACCACGCGGCGGCGGCTGAGGTCGAACAGGCTTTCCACGCCGACGGTGCGGCGGCCGTCGAGTCCGTCGCGCACGCAGCAGGTGGTGGCGTCGTCGCCCAGCGGCGTGACGATGCACAGCGCATCGTCGCTCGGCAGTTCGCCGGTTTCGAGGCGGACGCCGGTATCGACGATCAGGCGCTCGATGCGCTCGGCGAGCTGCGGCCGTTCACGGCTGAGCCAGACGCTGGCCGGACGCACTGTGCTCGGCGGGTCTTCCGGGATCGATTCCTTCTTGCCGTCGGCGCCGTAGCGGTAAAAGCCGCGTCCTACCTTCTTGCCGAGCAGGCCGGCGGTCAGCATCTGGCGCGTCAGGCCCTGCGGGCGAAAACGCGGTTCTTCGTAATACTGGTGGTAGATCGATTCCATCACCGGATGCGATACATCCAGCGCGGTCAGGTCCAGCAGTTCGCAGGGGCCGAGACGGAAGCCGGCGGTGTCGCGCAGGATGGCGTCGAGCGCCGGCACCGTCACCACATCTTCCGCCAGCAGGCGCAGTCCTTCAGTGCCGTAGCCGCGTCCGGCATGATTGACGATGAAGCCCGGCGTGTCCTTCGCGCGCACCGCCGCATGGCCCCAGTGCTTGCCGAGCGCCAGCATGAAATCGGTGATTTCCGGAGCGGTCATGATGCCGCCGATCGCTTCGACGATTTTCATCAGCGGCACCGGATTGAAGAAATGGAACCCGACCACGCGCTCCGGATGCTTGAGCCCGGCCGCGATGGCTGTCACCGACAGGGAAGAGGTATTGGTGGCGAGGATGGCGTCGGGCGCGACGATACCCTCCAATGTGCCGAACAGCGACTTCTTTGCGCCGAGCTCCTCGACGATGGCCTCGATCACGACATGGCAGCCGGCGAGGTCTTCGATGCCGTTGCAGGCGGTAAGCCGTTCGGCGGCATTGGCGGCGGCGGCCTGGTCGAGATTGCCTTTCTCGGTCAGCTTGGCGAAGGTGGCGATCAATTCCTGGCGCGCGGCCGTCGCGGCACCTTCACGCGCATCGGTCAACCTGACCTGCGCGCCGGCAAGTGCCGCGATCTGTGCAATACCGCGGCCCATCACGCCGCATCCCACCAATCCGATGGTCAGGTCCGGGGAATCTGGTTGCGGACGATTTGACTGTGACATGCGGGGCTCCGAAATCGTTTTTGCGTTTAATTCTGCTGTGCAGAACTAAACTATTTAAAATGGAACTGTATTTCGTCTCGGTTGATCTGTCAAGAAATCCATTTCCTCTGGCACGGATTGATAAATGGAAAAACGGATTGCGCTGCCGGATGTTCGTACGACGGCAAATCGGCCGTTCAAAATGTGCTGCATTGCAGAACCAAGTTCTGCAAATACATTGATTTTTCAATGCGCTTATGACACCATCGGCACCATGATCCATGGCAAATTCCCAGTGTCGACGAGGGCGTGCCAGCCTGCCGATGTCCGCTGCGCCTTGCCCGCATACAGAGGAATGAAATGAACCAAGCCGCGCCGATGCCGCGCCGTATACATGAAGCCTTCCTGCCTTGGGCAGCTAGCCATGCCGAGCGTTCCGCACTGATCGACGCCGATCGCACTATTACTTACGGCGAACTCGGCGGGATCGTGGAAGAAGTGGCCGAACGCCTTCGGCAAGCGGGCGTGCGTGCCGGCGACCGCGTGCTGCTGGTGGCGGAAAACTCGGTCGCCCTGGCCGTATGCATCCTGGCCGTCAGCCGTCTCGATGCATGGTCGGCCAGCGTCAATGCCCGCCTTTCCGGTCGGGAAATCGATAACTTCCTTGCGCATTCAGGTGCGCGGCGCGCCTTGTACTTCAGCGCGGTGTCGCCGCAGGCCAAAGCGCATGGCGAAGCACGCGGCGCACAGGTGGTGGAATGGCCAGGCATCGGCGGATTGATGCTGGGGGCGCTGAATGACGCGGCGACCCCTGAGCCGGTCGCCCACGACGGCGCTGTCCAGGTGGCCGCCATGGTGTACACCTCCGGCACCACCGGCGCGCCGAAGGCAGTCATGCTCACGCACGCCAACCTGATGTTTGTCGGCGCCAACACTACCCGCATGCGCAGGATGACGCCGGAGGATGTTGTCTACGGCGTCCTGCCGCTGTCGCACGTGTATGGACTCACTTCGTTGCTGATGGCGTCTCTGTTTTCGGGCGCGGCCTTGCGCCTGGTGCCGCGTTTCCAGGTCGGAGACCTGGTGCAGGCGCTGGCCGACGGCGGGATTACGGTATTGCACGGTGCGCCGGCGATGTATGCCAAGCTGGTCGAGTGGCGGGAGGTAAAGGGCGTGCCGGTGGCGGCGCCCAGGTTGCGCGTTGCACAGTCCGGCGGGGCGCCGCTGACCTTGCCGCTGAAGCAGGGCTTCGAAAGAATGTTCGGCATGCCGCTGCAAAACGGCTATGGCATGACCGAGGCGTCGCCGTCTATCTGCCAGACGAGGCTCGATGCGCCGCGCACCGACTGCTCCGTGGGCCAGGCAATTCCTTATATCGAGATCAAGCTGAACGGTGCGGAAAACGATGCCGAAGGCATCGGCGAACTCTGGGTGCGTGGACCGAATGTGATGAAGGGCTATTACCGCGCGCCGGAACTGACCGCCGAGACCATCACCGAAGATGGCTGGCTGCGCACCGGCGATCTGGCGCGCATCGAAGCCGACGGCGCGGTGTTCATCGTCGGGCGCAGCAAGGAACTGATCATCCGCTCTGGATTCAATGTGTATCCGATCGAGGTGGAGCAGGTGCTCAACGCCTTTCCGGAAGTGGTGCAGTCGGCGGTAGTGGGGCGCGAGGTGGACGGCAACGAGGAAGTGGTCGCCTTTATCGAACCGTCGCAAGGCGCGGCGATCGATATGGACAAGCTGCGCGCCCACCTGAAAGCCAACCTGTCGCCATACAAGATGCCGAGCGAGATCGTGGTACTCGAACACCTGCCGGCGGCGGCAACCGGCAAGGTGCTGAAAAAGGAATTGCAGCGCATGGCTGCGGAACGGGAACGCAGCGGCGCATAGATGTTTGTATTCGCGCCACGCGCCGTCCGCGGATGGCGATTGTTTGTTGGTGAGAAGAAAGATTTACAGGATAATGCAGCGGGTTTTTGCGCCGCTGTCCGATGCCGCGATGGTGCGAGCCAGGCAAACGACGGTGGCGTAAAGAATCACTTTCAGGGCACGCCTGGCGCATACGAGCATTCCGAATCGTAGTCCAAATCAGCGTGGTACCTAATTGCAGTACCTAACCGAGCACAACATCATGCTGACGAAAACCATGGCAAAAGATATGAACGAAGAAGAAGTCCCTATGGTGCAGAAGTCGAATGCCAAGGAAGACCGGCACTTCGTGACCGCGCTGGCCCGTGGACTGGAAGTGCTGGCCTGCTTCCGGTCCGGCGAGAAGCTGCTCGGCAACCAGGAACTTGCCGATCGCAGCAAGCTGCCGAAATCCACCGTCTCCCGCCTTACCTACACGCTGACCAAGCTCGGTTACCTGCAGTACGACGACGACATGGGCAAGTACCGGCTCGGCACCGCCAGCCTGGCGCTGGGCAGTGCGATGCTGTCCAAGCTCGACATCCGGCAGTTTGCGCGTCCCTACATGCAGGAACTCGCCGACTTCTCGCATGCCACCGTCTCCCTCGGCATGCGCGACCGTCTCAGCATGATCTACGTGGAGAACTGCCGCAGCCAGGCGGCGCTGACGCTGCGCCTCGACGTCGGCGCCCGCATCCCGATCGCCATCACGGCGATGGGCCGCGCCTATCTCGCCGAAGCAGGCAGCACCGAGCGCAACGACATCCTCGAACGGGTGCGCGAGCTGGATGAAATGAAATGGCCGAGCATCCGCGACGGCGTCAACCGTTCGATCGAGGAATACCAGACGCTGGGTTGCTGCACATCGTTCGGCAGCTGGCAGCGCGATGTGAACGCCATTGCAGTTGCCTTCAAGCCGAACAACGGCAGCGCCATCCTCAGCATCAACTGCGGCGGACCGGCATTCAACCTGTCGCCGGAATTCCTGTTGAACGAGGTGCGTCCGAAACTGATCGAGCTGGTGGATCGCTTCCGCCGTCCCTGATTTTCTTCTTTACATCCCTCCGTCACTCCGGCGCGGCAGACGGCGACAGACGTTCTCCGTTCCGCGAGACGTAGCCGCTGCCCGGCAATCCCATACACTTCCTGCGCAACAGGCCTTGCCATTCGGGCTGGCACGTTCGCCAAAGTTCACAACGCAGCGCCCGGCGAATGACGTCGGAAAAAGCTTTCGTGAGCAGATTGCCGGCAACATCACTTGTCCAACTTTCCATGGAACCAGGCACGACGTGCCGCAACTCATCGTCATCCTTTCCGCGACGTGCGGTTTTTTACGATGGAAGCCATGATCCGTTTCAAATTTCACATCGGCCCGCACGAATACGTCGGCCATACCCCCGGCAAGGGAATCGCCAAGGCCAAGGCCGAGGGACGGCAACTCTCTGCAACGCAAAAAATCCTCGATATTCTTCCTGTCAAGCGACGGACTACCATCGAAGGGTTGTTGCGCCGGGTCAGGAAGACGTGTCCTCCTGGTCAAAAAGCGCCAATTCAATCCGGGCTCAACCGGGGTCAGGGCAGTGACGCCCACCATCGCGACATTCCGGTTCCATCGTTGCGGCAGCCGCTTGAGGAGAGCCGACGCAATGCGGAAGCAGACCGTCCCGCGGCGGAGGCAGCCTCGTCGTTCCCCTGGGAATGGGATGCTTCCAAAACCCGGCCCCTTTCAAGGGAAGCGCCGCCGCTTCCCTACCTGTCCCGGTTCCTTCGGAATCAAGCGCAGGGTGCGCTAAAGACAGGCGCCATGCTGGAAGTGGGCTTCGAGGACGGCAGCGGGGTGCGCGCGTTCATGGAAGCAGGCTGGCGCAAGATCCATGCAGTGGACATGGACGCGCGCTGCCTTCCGATGATCCAGGAGGAAGTGGATGCAGGCCATGCGCAAGTGCAAATCGCCCGGATCCAGGATGCCGCACTGCCTTTCGACATGGACGTGGTGCATGCGCACTATGTGCTTGCGTTCCTGGGAGACGACCTTCCGCGCACATTGCAACGACTATGCGATGCCACGCGGCCGGGGGGATACCTGATTTGCGCCTTCATGGGACCGGACCACAGCTGGAAGAACAGGCCCGGCGTCCACGTCTATGATCAATCGCAGCTAACGCACCTGCTCCATTCAGCCGGTTATGAAAACATTGTGATCGACAAGACGCGGCGCGAGAACATTCGCGACCAGGGTGGTAAGCCGGTGGCGGTCTGGGACGCGTTGATCGTGAGGGCCAGCAAGCCTCGAAGCCCGCAACCCGGGCCGCCGTCCTGAGGAGCAGCCAAGGCACAGGCGCCGGATACATTGTCCGGCACGACGGATGAGGCTCAAGACGTGCGACGTGTCAGCGCATGAACAAAGCGCCTCGATGGGCAGCGTGGTGAAGCAGTCGCGATCGAGGCGATTGGGGTGATAGAGGCGATTGAGCGTCCCCGGCGTCAGTGCTTGCCTGTCACCACGACCGGTACCTCGGTCGCCGGCGGCGTGTTGCGGCTGCGTCCGCAGCGCACGATGCCGTCGATCATCACCATGCCCACGCCCGGCAGGTCGCCGAGCTGCACGCTGTCCAGCAGGTCGCGCCCGACCGAATGCTGCGCCTTGTCCATGAAGACGAAATCCGCCGCCCGGCCCGGTTCGATCAGGCCGCAATTCAAATTGCGGATGCGTGCGGTATTGCCGGTTGCGAAGCAAAATACTTGCTCGGCCGGGATGCGACCCAGGCTGGACAGCAACGCAATCATGCGCAGGATCCCGAGCGGCTGCACGCCCGAGCCTGCCGGACCGTCGGTGCCGAGAATCACGCGATGCGGACACTTCAACTGCATGGCCGTCTGCGCGGCGGCGATGGCAACACGCTCGTTGCCGTTGTGGACGATTTCGATGGCACGGCTGGATTTTTCGCACAGTTCGCAGACATGGGCCTCCGACAGCGACGTATGGCCGCCGTTGATGTGGCCGATGACGTCCGCATCGGCTTCCAGCACCACGTCCTTGTCGATCAGGCCGGAGCCGGGAATCGACGGTCCCCCGGTATGAATGGTGCTCTGGATGCCGTACTTGCGCGCCCAGGCCACCATCTTCTGCGCTTCCTCGCCGGCCTTCACCGAACCCAGGCCGACCTCGCCGAGCAGGGTGACGCCGGCTTCGGCGAGTTCCTTGAAGTCGTGCTCGGTCATGCCTTTCTCGATCACTGGCGCGCCGGCGATCACCTTCACGCCGCCGGGCCGGAAATTGTCGAATGCACGCTGGGCCGTGATGGCGAGCGCCTTCAGGCCGATGATGTCCTTGGGCCTGCCGGGCAGATGCACCTCACCGGCGGAAATCATGCTGGTGACGCCGCCGTTCATGGTGGAATCGATCCATCCGAGCTGGTTCTGGCGCGGTGTCCAGTCGCCGAACACCGGATGCACATGGCTGTCGATCAGCCCCGGCGCGACGCAGGTCTTGCGGGCGTCGATGGTGACGTCGGCCTGCGCGGTGTCGCAATCGGCTTCCGCGCCGACCGCGGTAATCAGTCCGTCATGGACGACAATGGTGTCGGCATCGAGGATCGGCTTGTCGATGTCCCCCGACAGCAGCAAACCGATGTTTTTGATCACGACCTTGCCGGATGCCGAACTGGTAGCTGCGTCTGCCATGGAATGTCTCCTGTGATGAGGTAAATGTCAGGCGGCCGGCCGTTCGCGTTCGTCCGTGGCCGGTCGTACCTCCGCCACATCCGAGGCCATCGATACCTGGCGGATGACGGCGGAGCAAATGAAATCTTCCCAGTGCGCAAGCGCGTCGGGTGCGGCCAGGTCTTCGCCAAGGAAGGCCGATAGCGTGAAGCGGTTGGAGGTATAGAAATAGGCGAGGGCGGCGCTCATCAGGTAGATGTCGCGTGCCCGGACATCGGTGCGGAACAGGCCCATTTCAGCGCCACGCTTCAGTACGCTGTCCATCAGCGAGATGGCGGGCGACGAATATTCGCGGGCGCGCATCGACTTGGAAATATGCTTGCCACGGTGCAGGTTCTCGCTGTTCAGCAGCGTGATGAATTCGGGGTTCTGCTGGTAGTAGGTCCACATGAAGCGCACCAGCGTCTTCAGGTCCTCGACCGGGTTGTCCATCTTGAGG
Organism: Noviherbaspirillum sp.; assembly: GCF_036846085.1. NCBI lineage: Bacteria > Pseudomonadati > Pseudomonadota > Betaproteobacteria > Burkholderiales > Oxalobacteraceae > Noviherbaspirillum > Noviherbaspirillum sp. The sequence continues at coordinate 8,700 of NZ_DAIUCO010000193.1, forward strand.
ACGAGCTTGGATTCGGCGTCGTTGAAGCGCCGGTAGGTGTCCTCGATCACCGCGATGAACAACTCTTCCTTGTTGCCGAAGTAGTAATAGATCATGCGGTCATGGGACTTGGCCGCCTTCGAGATTTCCTCGATGCGGCCGCCGGCGAAGCCGTGCTTGGCGAAGACCTTGGTCGCCGCGCGCAGGATGTTTTCCTGCGTCGCCTGGGCGGCCATCTCGCGCACCCGCGGTCGCCTTGTGGCTGTGGAGCCGGCTGCGGTACGTCGGGGAGGGGATGTCGCCATGGTGAACCGTCAGCCGTTGAACGTCGAAGATACCGGATTTGCCGCCCGCCTTGCGTCGGCGGGCGGCATGTGATTACTGTTCCGCAAATGCGCGCTCGATCACGAAATCGCCCGGCGTCGAGGTATTGCCTTCCTTGAAGCCGTCTTTCTCCAGCATGACTTTCAAATCGCGCAGCATGCCCGGGCTGCCGCAGATCATTACCCGGTCGATGGCAGGGTCCAGCTTGGGAACGCCAAGGTCTTCGAACAGCTTGCCGCTGGTGATCAGGTCGGTCACGCGGCCCATGTTCTTGTACTGCTCGCGGGTGACTGTCGGGTAATAGCGCAGTTTGCTGGTAATCAGGTCACCGAGGAATTCATGGTTCGGCAGATGCTCGACCAGCACGTCGTGGTAGGCCAGTTCATCGACCTGCCGCACGCCATGCACGAGGATGACCTGTTCGAATTTTTCGTAGGTTTCCGGGTCGCGGATGATGCTCATGAATGGCGCCAGGCCGGTGCCGGTGGACAGCAGGTACAGGCGCTTGCCGGGGAGCAGGTAGTCGGTGACCAGCGTGCCGGTGGGCTTGCGGCCGACGATGATGGTGTCGCCGACCTGGATATTCTGCAGGCGCGAGGTCAGGGGGCCGTCCGGCACCTTGATGCTGAGAAATTCCAGGTGATCTTCGTAATTCGCGCTCACGATGCTGTAAGCCCTCAGCAGGGGTTTGCCGTTCACCCGCAGGCCGATCATCGTGAAATGGCCGTTGCTGAAACGCAGTGACGGATCGCGTGTCGTGGTGAACGTGAAAAGGCGGTCGGTCCAGTGGTGAACGGACAAAACCCGCTCTTCGTTAAGGGCACTCATATTCTCTCCATAGTCAACATAAAAAGTTCAGCCTGGGGACCCCGGGGCTAAGGCAGGGGCCGTTTTCAGCGTTCCAAATACGCCAGTTTACCAGTCTGTTCCTTCCATGCATCCGCTTCCGGCAACGGGCCGTTGCGTTTTGAGATTGTTGGCCATACGGCGGCCAGTTCGGCATTGAGTCCGGTGAACGCCTGCATGCCTGCCGGCAGGTCTTCTTCCGCATAGATTGCCTCGACCGGGCACTCGGATACACATACCGCGCAATCGATGCATTCCTCCGGGTCGATCACCAGGAAATTCGGGCCTTCCTTGAAGCAATCCACCGGGCAGACATCGACACAGTCGGTGTACTTGCAGCGGATGCAGGTTTCAGTGACGACATGGGTCATCGGAATCTCCTTGTGGACGGGCCTGCGAACTCCGGTTAATGTAGAGGCTACAACATGAATATGTAGTGTACACTAAACGAAAATGTAGTGTACACTACATTGAACAGAATTTGCGAAGTGGGTGGTTTGGACAGGAATGCAGGCATCGCTGACCTCGCGGTGCAAGGTCTAACTGCCTGATTTAGTTGCCCCGCAAGGCTCCTTCCCCCTCGTAGGGGGAAGGTTGGGA
>NZ_DAIUCO010000194.1:0-10439 GCF_036846085.1 Noviherbaspirillum sp.
GTTTAGCGAAGAAAGCGATCTCTCACCGCCATCACATGTTCCGCTCGATTACACTACCCCGCGTTCCCTTAAAGTGGCATCCGCTTCCCACCCTGCATTGACAAATCATCCATGTTCAACAAAGTCCACGCCGTTGCAAAACAAGTCAGCCAGATCGTTGTAGGCAAAGACCTGCAAATCCGTCAATCACTGGTATGCCTGCTTGCCGGCGGCCACTTGCTGATCGAGGATGTGCCGGGTGTCGGCAAGACCACGTTGGCGCATGCGCTGGCTATTTCGCTCGGCCTGAAGTTCAACCGTTTGCAATTTACCAGCGACCTGCTGCCGGCCGACGTGCTCGGCATTTCGGTATTCAACCGCGAAACCAGTGGTTTCGTTTTCCATCCCGGCCCGGTGTTCACACAGGTGCTGCTGGCCGATGAAATCAACCGGGCAACACCGAAGACACAGTCGGCCCTGCTGGAGGCAATGGAAGAGCGGCAGGTGACCGCCGATGGCATCACACGCGATCTTCCCCAGCCCTATTTCGTCATTGCGACGCAAAACCCAACCCATCAGATCGGCACATTCCAGTTGCCTGAATCACAATTGGACCGTTTCCTGATGTGCCTGTCGCTCGGCTACCCGGATGCGACGGCCGAGCGAGCGCTGCTGATGGGCGAGGATCGTCGTTCGATGCTGCGTTCGCTGCCGACTGCGATGCACCCGGAAGAACTGATGGAAGCGCAAGGCATGCTGAAGAAAGTGCATGTATCGGCCGCATTGATCGACTATGTGCAGGCACTGGCGCAGTCATCCCGGCAGGGTGGCCTGTTTGCGGAAGGCTTGAGCCCGCGCGCGGCGATCGCGTTGTTGCAGGCGGCGCGCGCGTGGGCGGCGCTCGAAGGACGCGATCACGTGATTCCCGAGGATGTGCAGGCGGTATTGGTGCCGGTTGCCGCACATCGTTTGCGTCCGCTGAAATCCGCCAGCGGATCCGCGCTTGGCAGCCGCGACCTTGTCATGCAACTGATGAAATCCGTTCCCGTCTGACGATTGCATGAACGTCTTCAGCAAGATCGAACATGCGCTGCGCAAGCGCGCCAGCAAGTGGCTGTTCCGTCACCGAGGCGCGGAGCCGGGCGAGGTATTCCTGCATCAGAGGCGTGTGTTCATCATGCCGACCCATCCCGGCCTGTTCTTTTGCGTCATGCTGGTCGCACTGTTCATCGGTGCGGTGAATTACAACCTCAGCCTCGGCTTTGGCTTTACCTTTCTCATCGCCGCATGCGCACTGATCGATATGCATCTCACTTTTCGCAATCTGGCGCATCTCCATCTTTCAGCAGGCCGTGCCACATCGGTATTCGCCGGTGAAGAAGCGCAATTCGAACTGCACCTTATCAATCGCCGCAAGCATGATCGCTATGCGATCTGGCTCGACTTCGTCGGCGAAGGTCTGCCGGAAGTCGATCAGGCCACTGATGTCGCGGGAAGTTCAACGCGCAGCGTGACGCTGTCCACGCCGGCACGCCAGCGCGGCTGGCTGGCCGCGCCGCGCGTCCGCCTGCAGACCCGCTTCCCGCTGGGCCTCATGCGTGCCTGGAGTTATTGGCAACCGGATGCGAAGGCATTGGTGTATCCGCGTCCCGAGCCGGACGCCCCGCCGCTGCCGCTGGCGGACGCGGAGAAGAAGGACGGCCAGGGCGAGGCGGGGCAGGACGACTTCGCCGGCATAAGGGGGTATCAGGCGGGCGACTCCTTGAAGCGGCTCGCATGGCGCCAGATCGCCAAGCTGGATGCGGAAATGGACGGCAGCCTGGTGACCAAATATTTCGAAGGCGGCGCCGCGAGCGAGATCGCGCTCGATTTTTCCCGTCTTTCGCCCACCATGGATGTCGAAGCACGATTGTCCCGAATGACCCGCTGGGTCATCGAAGCCGAGGCGCGCGGCGTGCCCTACGCGTTCCATCTCGGCGACACGCACCTCGAACCGGCGCTGGGTCCTACCCACCGTGAAGCCTGCCTGCAGGCGCTGGCGCTCCATCAAACGGCATGATGACTACAACGCAAACCCGCTCCATGCTGGGCTCGCTTCCCGGCAAGCTGTCCCGGCCGATGGCCCGCGACAAGGCCGATGCGCTGCTGTTGCTGGTCACCTGCGCATTGGTTCTGGTTCCCCATGCGAGCCATCTTCCGGCATGGATCAATATTGCCTGCGCCGCATTGCTGTCCTGGCGCGGCTGGGTGACCTTCCGCGGCAACCGGATGCCGCCGCGGTGGCTGCTGCTGCCGCTGGCGGTACTGTCGATGGTCGGCGTTTACTGGACGTACAAGACCATCTTCGGCCGTGAAGCCGGCGTGTCGATGCTGGTATTGCTGCTGACATTCAAGCTGCTGGAAATGCATGCGAAGCGGGACCTGTTCGTCATTTTGTATCTCAGCTTCTTTCTGGTACTGGCCGGCTTCTTCTATTCGCAAGGCATCGGCATGGCGGTCATGACCATCATTACCGTTGTTGCCATCCTGACCACCCAGTTATCCTTTCAGTACACCGGCGCCGTGCCGCCCCTGAAGCAGCGACTCCGCTTGGCCGCAGTCATCCTGCTGCTTGCCGCACCGCTTACACTGGCGCTGTTCTTGTTATTCCCGCGCATCCAGGGCCCTTTGTGGGGCATGCCCAAGGATGCGCAATCGGCACGTTCCGGGCTATCGGAAAGCATGTCGCCGGGGAATATCTCGCAACTGGCGCTGTCCGAGGAGATCGCCTTCCGGGCAAAATTCGAGGGTGAGCCGCCGCCCAAGGCAAAACTCTACTGGCGCGGACCGGTACTCGGCACCTATGACGGCCGTATCTGGTTTCCGTCCCGATCGCCGTCGGTCCAGAAGCAGCTTGTCGTCAAGCCGCGCGGCGAGCCGGTACGTTATCAGGTAACACTGGAACCGAACAACCGCAGGCGACTGTTCGCGCTTGAAATGCCGCAAGCCGTCCCGGTATTGACGGGTAATCCGACCGGTATCGGCCCGGAGATGGAGCTGTTTGCCAACCTGCCGATCAGCACACGGGTGCGTTACGACGTCGTTTCCTATGTTGACTTCGATCTGCAACCGAACGAGATTCCGGAGGTCCTAGAGCACTGGCTGAGATTGCCCAGGGGTTTCAACCCGCGCACCCTGGCGTTGGCGGAAAGCATGCGCAGCAAGTTCGGCACCGATCTGGAGCGGATCAATGCGGTGCTTAAGTACTTTCGGGAAGAAAAATTTCACTACACCCTGGAACCACCTGCATTGGGCAAACATGTTACCGACGAATTTCTGTTCGACACCCGCGCCGGTTTTTGCGAACACTATTCGGGCGCGTTTGTCGTGTTGATGCGGGCGATGGGCATTCCTTCACGGGTGGTCACCGGTTATCAAGGTGGGGAGATCAACCGGACGGATGGATTCCTGACCGTGCGGCAGTCCGATGCGCACGCATGGAGCGAAGTATGGCTGAAAGGCCGGGGCTGGACACGCGTGGATCCGACCGCCGCAGTGTCACCGGAGCGCATTTCGATGAATCTCGGCAGCGCGTTGCCAAGGCAAATGCTTGGCGGCTGGCTCACACTGGATGCGACAAGGAATCCGCTGATCGCCAATTTTCAGCAGCTTCGCCAGTATTGGGATGCGATCAACAATGCATGGAATCAGTCAGTCCTCAGCTACACCGCCGAACGCCAGAAAAGCTTTCTGCAGTCGCTTGGATTCGAGCATGTCGATTGGCGCACCCTGGGGGCGTTGATGGCGGTCGTGGGCGGCCTGATGGTGCTGCTGATGACACTGCCGCTGATGATGCACCGGTCGAAAGTCGACCCGGTCGAGGCAATCTACCGATCGCTTTGCAAAAGGATGTCGAAATATGGATGCCCGCGATTTCCTCATGAAGGACCGCGTGCTTATCGGATGCGCCTGACGGCAGCCGATTCACCACTCACACCGGAAACCAAGGCGGCAGTTGCCCGTTTCCTGGAATATTACGAGACCGCGCGCTATGGTCCGGCAAGCAGGAAGCCGCCGGTTGCGCTCGTGTCACAACTCAAGTCTTTAGCCTCTCAATGTCGATGATATTTACCCGTTTGCGCCACACAACCGCTTGCCTCTCCTCGCTTCTGCTTATCGCCTGCGCCTCGGCGGCGGACGTCAAACAGGAATCCGCCACGAAACCCAAAGCGGACGCCAAGCCCGCCAAATCGCAACCACGCAAGGCGTCGCCACCGAAAGTCGTTGACGGCGAGTTCGCCAACTTCACGCAATGGAAGGAAATATCAGATTTCATTGACCGGATGGTTGCGCAACATGGTTTTGAACGGAGCGCGCTGGAAGAGGTATTCCGCAAGACGCAATACGTCGAAACCGCCATCCAGCTGATGAAGCCGGCACCACCCGGGCGTCCGAAAAACTGGCGGGCCTATCGTGCCCGCTTCATAGACCCGGTGCGCATCAATGCTGGCGTCGCCTTCTGGGATACCCATGCGGATGCGCTCGCGCGCGCCGAACAGCAGTACGGCGTGCCGGCCGAAATCATCGTCGGCATCATCGGGGTGGAAACGGTCTATGGTCGCAACACCGGCAATTTCCGCGTCATGGATGCGGTCACGACGCTCGCCTTCGACTATCCCAATACTCCAAACCGCGAATCGCGCATGACATTCTTTCGTGGCGAGGTGGAAAACACCCTGTTGTTCGCACGCGAAGCCGGCATCGACCCCTTTACCCTGCTTGGCTCCTACGCCGGGGCGATCGGCTGGCCGCAATTCATGCCCGGCAGCATCCGCAAGTTTGCCGTCGATTTTGACGGCGATGCGAAAATCGATTTGCGCAATTCCCCGGTGGATGCGATCGGCAGCGTGGCGCACTTCCTGGTGGAACACGGCTGGAAACCCGGGGAGCCGATCGCTTTTCCGGCGACCGTCACCGAGACCGAAGGCAATCGGGGCTGGAACATGTTTATCGGCCAGGGACTGGAAGCCAAGTTCAGCCTCGACGAATTGAAAGCGGCCGGCGTCTCCCCCAACGTGGAGCCCCCTGCGGATATGAAGTATGGCCTGGTCGATCTGCAAAATGGTGGGGAGCCTACCGAGTACTGGCTGGGTGCAGGCAATTTTTTTGCCATCACGCAATACAACCGCAGCTTCTTTTATGCGATGTCGGTGGTTGATCTGGGGCGCGCGGTCAGAACTGCACGAACCCGCTGAGCGCGGACGGCGATGTACCGTGAAATTACATTGCCGGGCGATTGCCTGCCAATGGGCGATATAGCACCGTCAGCGAGCGCCTTCAATACGGCGTTCGCTTATGTCGAAAAATTCTTCCACACGACCGGTTCAAGCTGCACGGAATGTTGATCATCCGATAGCCAGACCTGTCCTTCCTGTATCGAGCAATTCAACTTCATGGACCGCGCTGCCAGCTTTGACAAGGCGAGGCTGGCCTCTGGTGCAATGTTTGCAACGCACAGGTTTCTTGCGCGATCCAGCCTGTCACCCATCTGTTTCCACCATATGCCGCTGTTGGCGCTGTAGCTATACACTCTGACTTCGTCGGCGCGGCCACAGGCCTTTAGCAACCGCTTTTCGTCCGGCAGGCCGACATCGATCCAGCGTTCAATCGCACCGGTCAGGTCGCGCTGCCAGAGATCAGGCTCATCCTCCGTGCTCAAGCCTTTGCCGAATGCAAGTGCCTCATGCGCATGCAGGGCGAATGCGAACAAACGCACCATCATCCGTTCATCGGTTTCGGAAGGATGACGTGCAATCGTCAGGGAATGGTCGCCGTAATAATGACGATCCATATCCGCGATCTGGATCTCTGCTTTGTAGATGGTTGCTTTTAACGCCATGATGCCTGGGTAAGGATGCACAGGAAATCCGGGCCACCGCACTTGGGATGCCAGGATCAAATATGGGCATAATGATCGCCTGTTTTTTGCTTCCCTACCAGAAGAAATGGCTCAATCTCAAACCTTCCTCCCTTCGCCTGCATCCGAGAACGATCCGGTGGAAGATACCAAGGCATGGCTGGAAAAAGTGGTAATAGGCTTGAATCTGTGCCCGTTTGCCAAGGCTGTTTACGTCAGGAACCAGGTCAGATACGTTCTCAGCAAAGCGGAAGACCCTGACGCCCTGCTTGCTGATTTAGTGACCGAGTTGCGCACTTTGCATGCGGCCAGTGCCGACGATATCGACACGACTTTATTGATCCATCCGCATGTACTCAATGATTTTCTGGCATACAACGACTTTCTGCACCTTGCCGACGGCGTATTGGAGAAACTTGAAATGGCTGGAGAAATACAGATCGCGAGTTTTCATCCGGATTACCAGTTTGCCGACAGCCACGTCGATGATATCGAGAACCATACCAACCGCTCGCCTTATCCAATGCTGCATCTTTTGCGGGAAGAGAGCGTGGAGCGAGCCGTCGACGCCTTTCCGGATACGGACACGATTTATGAAAAGAATATGGAAACCATGAGGCGTATTGGCCATGAAGGCTTGAAAAAGTTGCTTGGGAAGGACGTCAAGGATGGCAAAGCGTAGATGGCGAATCCGGATTTGATGAGAGAAGAATTGCTTTCTGTCAACGCGCCGCTTGCTCATCTTCTCTAGAATTTGGACTAACTAAATACAATATTCAGGTCGAAGACAAGGGCAAGTTTTGCATTCCGGTTTGCAATCAGTCATGAACTTTCTCGGTTTGTCATGACTCAGTCTTACGATTTGAAGAACTGGATTTGCCCGGAATTAAACTCGTGTAAGTCAAAGAATATTGCAATTATGAAATTTATTCACTATATTGCAATTGTGAAATGTAGTAATCTGTAAAGTATTCAGTACATGCGTCCGTATCTTGGCAATATTTGTACCGAAAGCCGTAACAGCTTTCCCTGTACAATCCATTTCCATTACGGAATTATTGACACAATACTACTTATTTAGGCATTGCTATGACTGGTACACGACTCGCCGACCAAGTTGAATATGACCCCAACAATCTGTTGGATGCATTGATCGAAAAACTCAATCTCAAGAACGATGCTGCGCTCTCGCGAGCACTGGAAGTCGCACCTCCGGTAATCAGCAAGATACGTCACCGCAGGCTGCCAGTTGGTGCTTCACTGCTGATTCGCATGCATGAAGTCAGCGACCTGAGCATCAAGGATCTCCGCATCCTGATGGGAGACCGCCGTGACAAGTTCCGTATCAGCGACAAGCAATTCAAGCCTAAAGAAGGCGGCACTGATCAGCATGAATAATTCGCACTTCCCTGTTGTCAGGCAGGGAAGATGCCGGTGGACAGATAGCGATCTCCGCGATCGCAGACGATAAAAACAATCGTCGCATTTTCGACTTGTTGCGAGACGCGCAGTGCTACTTCGCATGCGCCTGCTGCGGAAATGCCGCAGAAAATTCCTTCTTCAATTGCCATTCGGCGCGCCATTTGTTCGGCTGCCGCCTGTGACACATACTCGATCTGATCCACGCGGGATTTATCGTAGATTTTCGGCAAGTACGCTTCCGGCCATTTCCGGATTCCCGGGATTTGCGATCCCTCCTCCGGCTGCGCGCCGATGATACGTACGTCAGGGTTCTGTTCCTTCAAAAACTGCGACACACCCATGATGGTACCTGTCGTACCCATCGCACTGACAAAGTGGCTTACCTGCCCATTGGTGTCGCGCCAAATCTCAGGCCCGGTCCCTTCGTAATGTGACCGCGGGCCGTCCGGATTCGAAAACTGGTCGAGGATGATGCCTTGTCCTTCCTTTTGCATCTGTTCCGCCAGGTCACGCGCATACTCCATACCCCCGGTCTTCGGCGTCAGGATGATTTTTGCCCCATACGCAGCCATGCTCTGGCGGCGTTCCTCGCTGAGGTTTTCCGGCATCAAAAGGACCATTTTGTAGCCGCGCATTGCGGCAGCCATCGCCAGAGCGATGCCGGTGTTTCCGCTGGTTGCTTCGATCAGCGTATCGCCGGGCTTGATATCGCCACGAGCCTCGGCATGCTTGATCATTGACAACGCGGGGCGGTCCTTGACCGAACCGGCAGGATTGTTGCCTTCCAGCTTACCAAGAATAATATTGTTGCGACGGGCGGCATCGTCTCCTGGTATGCGCTTCAGTTGCACAAGCGGTGTATTGCCGATGGTATCTTCGATGGTCAGGTAAGGCATAGAAATGAGTTTGGCTGCTTTGGTAAAAATGTCATTCTAATCGGAGACGCGAGCCGGCGTGCGATATTGCCTCCGGTCTTCCGGACAATAAAAAACCCCGCATGATGCATTGCGGGGTTGTTTACCGTTGCCTGGATCAGGACTTCTTGTCTTCGGCTTTCAGCTCTTTCTTTGCGTCGCCGGTTTTGGTTTCCTTAACGGCGTTTGTCTTCGGCTTTGCCTTCTCTTTTGAATCGGCTGACGCCGCTTTCGACTGCCCGTTCACGGTCAAGCCGGCATCGGATAATTTTAGCGAGCTTTTGCCGCCGATACCTTTGACGCGCTGTTCAAGGTCATTCCAATTCTTGAATTCGCCGCCCTTCTGGCGCTCGTCGAGAATCGCTTTCGACATTTTCGGTCCGACTCCCTTGAGTCCATCCAGCGCTGCCTGATCGGCTTTGTTCACATCGACCTGGGCAAATGCAAAACCCATGGTCGCAACCAAGGCCGCCACAGACAACAACAACTTTTTCAACATGCTACTTCTCCATAGTGAAGGTTAACCCGTAAAGGGAGGACCAATGTCCTGCGCGGTTTAACGTTCACCATTGGGATTAGTTGACATATTTTTAATAATTTTTTGATAACTATCCGAACAGTTCTTCCTTTGTTACGGTCGCGGTACCCAGTTTGCCGACGACAATGCCGCCCGCTCGGTTTGCGATGGATGCAGCTTCACCAAGCGGCATGCCCGACCCTAACATTGTCGCCAAGGTTGCGATCACGGTGTCGCCGGCACCGGAGACATCAAACACTTCTCTTGCACTAGCGGGAAAATGCATGACTTCACGCTCCGTGTACAGGGTCATGCCTTCTTCCGAGCGGGTCAGCAGCAACGCTTCGAGACGAAGATCCGCACGCAGGTTCTGTGCTTTTACCGTCAGCTCTTCCTCGGTTTTCCAGGACCCCACAATGTGTTTCAGCTCCGCTTTGTTTGGGGTAAGCACCGACGCGCCACGATAGCGCGAAAAATCCTCTCCTTTCGGATCGACGAGGATGCATTTATCCAGGGCGCGGGCTGCCTCAATCATGTGTGTTACGTTGATCAGACTGCCTTTCGCATAGTCGGACAGGATGATTACGTCATATTGCGGCAGAAGGGCATTGAACTGCGTGAGCTTGTCCCGCAACACGGTATCGGTCGGCGGATGCTCGAAATCGATGCGCAGCAGCTGCTGCTGGCGACCTATCACCCGCAGTTTGATGATGGTGGAGATCGATGCATCACGATTGAGGTAACTGTTGACGTTCAACTCGGTCAGCATCGCCTGCACAGCATCGCCTGCCTCGTCCTTGCCCACCACGCCCAGCAATCCGGTGTACGCTCCCAACCCGACGGCATTGCGCGCAACGTTGGCTGCGCCGCCGAGACGCTCGTCGCGCTTCTCGATGCGTACGACAGGTACCGGCGCCTCCGGCGAGATACGGCTGACATCCCCGAACCAGTAACGGTCGAGCATCACGTCGCCGACAACGAGTACACGGGGAAGCTTTGTAGAAGATATTGGCATCATTTGTTTGATTGGATAGCCGGCGAGTTGCGCCCTATTCCGTAATATTCGATTCCTGCATCCGCCATGACTGCCGGCTCGAACAGATTGCGCCCATCGAAAATGATCGGCGATTTGAGCAGTGCCTTCATCTGATCGAAGTCCGGGCTGCGAAAGGTTTTCCATTCCGTCACGATGATCAAGGCATCCGCATCGCGCAGGGTGTCCATGGCGCTGCGATCAAATCGGACCCGGGCATGGTCCGCCGGCTTGGCGGCAAAATCAGCAGCGATTGCTCTCTCTGCCTCCGGCATCGCTACGGGATCATACACCGCGACCGAAGCGCCGGCGCCGATCAATTGCTGGAGCAACATCCGCGATGGCGCCTCGCGCATGTCATTGGTATTCGGCTTGAAGGCCAGTCCCCACATCGCAAAATGCCGTCCTGAGAGGTCCTTGCCAAAACGGCGAATGACCTTCTTCCCCAAGACCTGCTTTTGACGTCGATTCACCGCTTCGACGGCGGGTAGTATCAGCAACTCCTGATGATGTTCGAGTGCGGTTCTTTCCAGTGCGCGTACATCCTTCGGAAAGCAGGAGCCGCCATATCCGCAGCCGGCATACAGGAAGCTGTACCCAATGCGCGGATCGGAGCCGATGCCATGTCGCACGGCTTCGATGTCGGCGCCGACCTTGTCGGCGAGATTGGCCAGTTCA
>NZ_DAIUCO010000195.1:0-10438 GCF_036846085.1 Noviherbaspirillum sp.
CGCCGCGGCGCGCCGGACGGCTACACCGTGTTCATCACCACCAACACCACCCACGCCGCGGCGGAACACCTGTACAAGAAGCTGCCCTACGACCCGGTGAAGGATTTCGCGCCGATTACCGGCCTCGGCAAGGGCGGGCAGTTCATGGTGGTCGGCACGCAGTTTCCGGCCACCTCGGTGATGGACTTCATCGCCATGGCAAAGAAAGATCCGGGCAAGCTCACCTTCGGCAGCGGCAGCTCGTCGAGCCGCATCGCGGGCGAACTGTTCCAGCAGCTGGCCGGCGTGCAACTGCTGCATGTTCCCTACAAGAGCAATACCTTCGCCGTCACCGACCTGCTCGGCGGCCAGATCCAGATGATGATCACTGATTCGGCCACCGGCATGCCGCACATCAAGAGCGGCAAGCTGCGCGCCCTCGGCTACTCGGCAAAGACCCGCTCGCCGCTTCTGCCGGAGGTGCCGACCATCGAAGAGGCCGGCGTGAAGGGCTATGACATCGGCTACTGGTTCGCCGCCTATGCGCCTGCGAAAACGCCGCCGGCCATCGTCGCCCGCCTCAATGAACTCCTGACGAAGGCGGCCAAGAGCCCGACCGCGAACAGCGCGTTCTACGCCAACAGCGGCACCGACGTCTTCGTCACCTCGCCTGACGAACTGGCGAAGTTCCAGACCGCGGAATCGAAGAAGTGGGGAGAAATCATCCAGAAAGCCGGCATAGAAAAAGAATAAGCGAGCCGGCCCGGCAGCAGGTCAATGTCGATTTCCCTTTGCCGGTTCGGCAAAGGGCGGGGAGCGTTCGTCCCCGGACGTTCGGCATGCTCCGACTGCACGGCAGCACATTCATCCAAGCAGTCACACCATCCATCCATATCGTGCAGGAGACCATTGTGAACTCACGTCTTACCTATTTAACGGCAGCGGCCCTTGCAAGCGCCCTCGCCGGCTGCGGTTCCGGCGGCGGCGACTCCGCCAATGCCAATCCCAACACCTCGGTCGCCACCGGCGCGCCGATGCAGACCCTGACGATTTCGTCGACACAGGATTTCGCCTCCGGCGCCAGCTTCGGCGCGGTCGGTCCCTACGAGCAGGTGACCGGCACGATCCGGGGCGAGGTCGATCCGAAGGACCCGAAGAACGTCATCATCCAGGACCTGGCGCTTGCGCCGGTCAATGCCCGCGGCATGGTCGAATACAGCGCCGATTTCACGATGCTCAAGCCGAAGGACATGAGCAAGTCCAACGGCGTATTGCGCTACGACGCACCGAACCGCGGCAACATCCTTACCATGATCAACCCGACCGCATCGCCGAGCGACGCGGTCTACCTCGAGCGCGGCTACGTAGTGCTTTATTCGGCCTGGCAGGGCGATGTGCCGAAGAGCAGCCCGGCGCGGCTGACCGCCACCGTGCCCGTGGCGAAGAATCCCGACGGATCGTCGATCACCGGTCCCTATCGCGCCGAACTCGTGCCGAGCGCGCCCGTACCGGTGATGAGCCTGCCGGGGGGCGTCTTCAACGGCACCATGATCCCGTATGCGCCGGTATCGCTCGACACCGCGCAGCCGGGTTTCTCGCTCACGCGCCGCATGAATGAAACCGACCCGCGCACATCCATCCCGGCAGCCGACTGGAAGTTCGCCAACTGCGACACGGCCGCCAATGCCTTCCCCGGCACGCCGGACCCGACCCGCATCTGCCTCAAGGGCGGATTCGATCCGAAGTACCTGTATGAAGTGGTCTACATCGCCAAGGACCCGCTCGTGATGGGCGTGGGCCTGGCCGCGCTGCGCGATACCGTCACCTTCTTCAAGAGCAAGGCCGCCGACAATAGCGGCAACGCCAACCCGATCGCCGGCCGCATCGCGCACACCATCGGCCAGGGCACCTCGCAGTCCGGCAATGCGATGAAAACCTTCCTGCACCTCGGCTTCAACCAGGCGCTCGACGGCAGCAAGGTCTTCGACGGCATGTATGCGCACGTGGCCGCGCGCCAGACCAACGTCAACACCCGCTTCGCCGTGCCGGGCGGCGGCGGCGGATTGCGCACCGACCACACCGCCTTTGGCCAGACCGCCCCGAGGGCGCTCGACAAGGATTACATCGACAACCTCACCGGCCAGAAGGGCGGCGTGATGACGCGCTGCGCAGCGACCAATACCTGTCCGAAGTTCTTCCTCGGCCTGTCCGGCACCGAGTTCTGGCAACTGCAGGGTTCGCCGGTGCTTACCGATGCGTATGGCTTCCGCGACCTGGCGCAGCCGGAGAATGCGCGCATCTACTACTACGCCAGCACCCAGCACGGCGGCCCGGGTGGCACGGCCAGCATCAGCTACAACCCGACCCGCGACGTCTATCCGCGCGGCACGGTGGCCCACTTCAACGACACCTTCCGGGCGCTGTTCCTGAACCTGGAAGACTGGGTGACGAAGAACACCGCGCCGCCGGCCAGCCAGGTGCCGAAGATCGCCGACGGCACGCTGGTGCGCCCCGAAGACGTCAGGTTCCCGGTCATGAAGGGATTAACCTGGGCGGTGAACGGCACACAGACACCGATCCCGGAGTTCAACTACCTGGCCCGCTACAACGGCTATCCGCTGCTTGATTTCGGCCCGCAATACCGGCCGCAGGACGAGTCCGGCATCGCCACTCAGCTGCCGCCCTTCTATACCGGCAAGGACTACGCGATCCTAGTGCCGCAGGTCGATCCGTCGACCGGCCTGACGCGCGCCGGCATCCGGGGCGTGGAGGTGCAGGCGCCGCTCGGCACGAGTATCGAGTTCAACTATGTCGCCACGCCGGGCATCATCGATCTGTCCAACCTCGGCGGCTCGTATATTCCATTCCACCGCACGGAGGCGGAGCGCACCGCGGCGGGCGATACCCGTCCCTCGCTGGAGTCGCTGTACGGCAACCAGGCGGGGTATGTGGCCAGGGTGACGGAAGCGGCCAGCAGCCTGGTAGCGCAACGTTTCCTGCTGCAGCGGGATGCGGAGCGCATCATCCAGCAGGCGACGGCGAGTCCGGTCTTGCCTTGAGGCTTGATGCGTTATTGGTGCATGACTACGGCAAGGGCGGGCGACCGCCCTTGCCGTTTCCGGCCGGGAAATTGCCGCCGGATGCCGGATTGCAGTGCCGGTGGCAAGCGCAGGCATCGCAGCGTGTGGAAACCGCACACCTATCTTTTCCGTGCAACCGGGCAGCCGGTGCCTGGGAACCATGACGGGTCTTATGCCACATACGGGACTTGCGGGCGTACGCCCGCTTCCCGAGTCCATTGGCAGAAAGCCTTTCCATGCACAACTTTTCATTGATCCCGAGAGACTACATTTTTAATTCCGGTCCGCCCGTGCAGGAAGCGCAACACCGCGCCGAACCGGCTACCGTCACTTCCCCGCCACCTGCCACGTCAACCTCTGTTGCCCAAACGCCGGGAGGACGGCAAAGGCCGGAGGCGATGCCAAGCATGCAGGCCCGACTCATGCAACAACTGGAGGAAGCGCCGCCCAATCCCTCCCGGCAGGAGGGTGCGCCGCATTTGGCTTCGGCCAGCTCCTCCACCTTATCCGTCACGGAGTTGAACCGGGTGAATCGGGTGAATCAGGCCTTGCTCGAAGAGTTCCGCCAGAAAGCCGATGCCAACCCGGACAATACGCCCCTGACAAAGGACTATTGCCACGATGTGCTGGTGGAACTGGCCGATTGGCTGAAGCAGCAGTCCGCTTATCCCGGAATGCATTCGCTACCGGCTCTCGTGGGCTTTGCCTGTGACGACAACCGTCGGTGCGTCGACCACATTGCGCAAAATCTGGACAAACATTTCACCGACAGTGGTGCGGCACCGGTGCAGATGGGAAAGCCTAGCCAATTGAGCTTTTCATTGAATATGGATCTTGGCCACATCATCAGCGCCTTGAGTCTGTCACGCCGGGAACCGCATATCACGCTGCCGCCTGCCGTTACTACACGCCAGGACGAGTGGCTGCTGCATACCCACCGCTTTGATTTAATAAGACAAGGCTCGTACTCTCGAACGGCTATCAACAACATTGCGGGCTGCAGACACTTCTGCATTTGGCTCCAGCAGCAGAAGCTGATCGGGACGCGGATCTTGCACGGGCTAGACAGCCTGGAGAAGGTGCTGAACTTTCCCAACGAAAACCAAGTGAAAGAAGTGGTTGAGAGCTTTCGAAACGACCCAGGCACCACTACAGCAATAGGTGAACAAGCCCGTACCGGCATCAATAAGTTGCGGATGTTGAAGGGGCAGTCCCCGATCCCGGTCAGAAAATATTCGAGAGCGCGGCCAATGCATCAGCAACTGCTTGCCGCCCGGCCGGAGCAGCCCGCCACCCTTGCGCCGCCGCACACTTCACGCTTGGGTTCGCCTGCCTTCATGGCCGAAGCGGCCGCCTTGCCGAGTACCGCGTCCAATGAAGCAGGAAGCAGCCGGTTCGGTGTATGGCGTCCTGTCCCAAGGTCACAGGACGCATCTCGTTACGTGCGGCCCCACGCGGGCACCGTTCAGCCCGGGCAGACTACCAACATCGCGCCGTCGTCCAACCCGGGCGCAAGCGGACCGGTTTTCATGGCTGAAGCGGCCGCCTTCCCGGATGCAGCCTCCGATGAGGCAGGAAGCAGACGGTACGGTGTATGGCGTCCTGTGCCAGCGTCACAGGACGCGTCTCGTAACGTACGCCGGCGCGTGGACCCCGCACCGCCCGGGCAGACTACCAATATCGTGCCGACGCACAGTCCCAGCGTGACCGGGCCCGCCATCACGGATGAAGAGATTGCTTTCCTTGTTGCGCCTCCTACCTCGGAGGAAGAGTTTGACTTCTTTAACAAGATGTTCAAGTGAGAAGGCGTCAGGCAGATCGGGGTACGGACTGGCTGCGGGTCCTGATCCCGCCACCCTGCCTCGGCGTCAAAAAAAGCTTTTCGCCGGCCAACCATAAGGTGAAACCAGAAATACAAAGCCGCATACGTTCATGATGACAGTGCACCAGAACGCAGCCTGGAATGATTTCTTGCTCGATTTGTGGCGCAGCACCTGCTGGGCGACGATCGCCCCCGGCCATCCGCCCGCAAGACCCAGCAGCAACAGCGTGCTTTCCGGCGTGCGCCACGCCCCCGACGTGGCGGCGGACTTGTCTTTCGCATAGGCGATAAAAGTCACTGCGCTCGCGACGGCGTACAGGGCGTCCACCCAGGCCGGGATGTGCCACGCGAACGAGGCGGCGAAGTACACCAGCAGGAAAAGCGGAATGGCGGCATAGCTTCCTGTGCCGGAACGCGAAGGTTCCGCTGCCTTGCGATGCGCCGCCCGGCCCGTCGGTCCGGCGGGCTCGACCCGGACCGCCCGTTCCCTGCCGTCCGTGCCGATACCCAGTTCGAAGGTAAGCCGTTGTCCGGGCTGTGGCCGCAGCCCGGCACGGCAGGCTTTGATATGGACGAACACCTCATCGCCTCCCTGGGCCGGTTCGATGAATCCGAATCCGCGTTCGTCGTTCCAGGTTTTCAATGTGCCGGTCAATCGCATGGATGCTTTCGTTAAAAATCAGCGGATCAGCGCAATGCGCTGGGTGTTGCGCCGAATTCCCGCTTGATGAGCTTTCGCAGTGCCGTGCCGTCCTGGTATCCCACCCTGGAGGCGACGGCTTCAATCGACAGCGATGTGGTTTCGATCAGGTGCGAGGCATGCAGCAGCCGCCGGCGCTGGATGAACTTGATCGGCGGTAGCCCCGTTGCGGCGGCGATGCGCCGCGACAGCGTCTTCGGCGATACGGCCAGCGCGGATGACAAGGTCGTCACGCTGATCGGCGCGGCCAGATGATCATCGATCCAGCGCTCGGCGGCAACCACCGTCGGATCGATATGCTGGATATGCGTCGGGATCATGTACCGGGCCTGCGAGGCGCGGTGGTCGATCAGCATGTAGCGCGAGCACAGGCGGGCGACACCCGCTCCCATCGTATCGGCGACGACCACCAGCGCCAGGTCCAGTTGCGAAAAGGCCGCGCCTGCGGTCGTACAGGGCCCGTCGCTGACCACCATCCTTGTCTCTTCCAAAGTGATGTGCGGAAAGCGCGCGCGGAAGGCGGATGCCAGCCACCAGGTCGTGGTCGCGCGGCGGCCGTCCAGCAGGCCGGCCTCGGCCAGCAGGAATACCGACGAACAGGAGGCGCCTATCCTGACGCTGCCGTCGGCCATCCCCTGTAACAGCCGCAGTGCCTCGGTCGCATCCTTTTGCGCGAAGCGTGCCGTGATGGCGGCATCGTTTACAAGGCCGCACCCGGGAATGACGATCCAGTCCGGTTTCGTGCCGGCAGCGGCGATCTCGCGGAACAGGGCATCCGCCCGCAGCGTCAGCCCGCCGCCTGTGCTGACATGCCGTTTGTATCCTGCGGTCACGATCCTGATCCTGTGCGGCTTGCCGGTCGCGGCAAGAAAGCCCAGTCCCGCGTTCAGCGTATCGATGGTAATCGCCAGGCTCGACGCCATGACGCCGTCCAGGGCGAGGATCAGGATGGTTTTCATTTGTCTATTTTGGCATGAAACAAGTCGTTTTCAACAATAGCCGGCTGATTCGCCCGGATGCACACTGAAGGCTCTTGAAACGGGTTGCCCGGCGACGTCGCGGCAACCGATCCAGTGAAGGAGCGGCGATGCTGAAGCGGAATATGAATGAGGACGATCCTCTCGACGATTTCAATGCGCGGGAAATCACCCTCGACGGCGTGATGAAGATTGTCCATGTGAGCGGCACCGGGCCGGCGGTGATCGTGATGACCGAGATGCCCGGCATCAGTCCGCATGTGGCCCGCTTCGCACGCTGGGTGCGCGACGCGGGATTCACCGTCTACATGCCCTCGCTATTTGGCCGCGATGGCGCGGTGCCGGGCGCGGAGGAAGGCAAGGCCGTTTTCCAACGTGCCTGCGTCAGCGCCGAATTCCGTGCGTTCGCCGGCAAGGGGTCCAGTCCGGTCACCAAGTGGTTGCGATCGCTGGCACGGCTGGCGCACGGCGAATGCGGAGGCCCGGGGGTCGGTGCGATCGGCATGTGTTTCACCGGCAATTTCGCGCTGACGATGATGCTTGATGCATCGGTGATCGCACCGGTACTGTCGCAGCCGACACTGCCGCTGGACGATCCCGCCGGCATCGAGATGGCGCCGGAGGAACTCGCCGCGGTACGCCAGCGCCTGGAGCGCGACGACCTGACCGTGATGGCGTATCGCTTCGAGGGCGATAAATTCTGCCGCGCGCAGCGCTTCGCCGCCTACCGCGAGGCGCTTGGGGACCGCTTCGTCGGCCGCGTGCTTCCCGACAGCGCCGCCAACCGCGATTCGCTTGCGCCGTTTTTCGAACACGTCGTGGCCAGCCCGCACAGCGTCGTGACCGCGCACCTGATCGACGAAGCCGGCCAGCCGACGATCGCCGCCCGCGACGAAATCCTGTCCTTCTTTGCCCGGCGGCTCAACGCCTGATGCGAAGGAGGGCGCCGCGGGGTCGGACGCTGTCAAAGCCGCTGCACATCGACAGCGGCCTTCTCCTTCCGCTCGCTGTACCGGTCCGTCAGGTAGTCCGTCCTGCCCCGCAGGAGCAGCGTGAACTTGAACAGCTCCTCCATCACGTCCACCAGGCGGTCGTAATACGGCGACGCCTTCATCCTGCCGGCATCGTCGAACTCCTGATAGGCCTTCGCGACCGACGACTGGTTCGGTATGGTGAACATGCGCATCCAGCGGCCGAGCAAGCGCAGGGTATTGACCGTGTTGAACGACTGCGAACCGCCGCATACCTGCATCACCGCCAGCGTGCGCCCCTGGGTCGGCCGCATCGCGCCCAGTTCCAGGGGTATCCAGTCGATCTGGTTCTTGAATACGGCGGTGACCGCACCGTGGCGTTCGGGACTGCACCATACCTGTCCTTCGGACCACATCGACAGCTCCCTGAGCTCGACAACCTTTGGATGGCTGTCCGGCACGCTGCCGGCCATCGGCAGGCCGGCCGGATCGAAGATCCGGGTTTCGGCGCCGAAATGGTTCAGGATGCGTGCCGCTTCGTACGTGAGAAAGCGGCTGAACGAGCGCTCGCGCAGGGAGCCGTACAGCAGCAGAATCCGTGGCGGATGATCGAACGGCGCCGGTGGCGAGAGCTTGTCCATCGTCGGCGTATCCAACAGTTCCGGTACCGCCGCGGGCAGGCTTGAATCGGTGAGTAAGTGCATGAATGGAATCGGTTTATGAATGTTTGCGGCCTGCGAATTCGCTTGGCGACACGGTGCCGCCGACGGTCGCATCCTTCGGTGGCGCGGGATAAAGCCAGCAGAACACCCCGGTTGCCGCCGCGGCGCCCAGCAACTGCGCGACGATGAAGCCGGGCGCGTCGATCGGTCGGATGCCGGCGAAGGTATCGCTTGCCGCACGCGCGAGCGTCACGGCGGGATTGGCGAAGGAGGTCGACGAGGTGAACCAGTAGGCGGCGGTGATATAGGCGGCAACCGCGAACGGCGTTACCGTCGGTCGGCTGCGTGAACAGCCGATGATGACGGCGAGCAGCCCGAAGGTGGCGATGAACTCGCTCCACCATTGCGCCGCGCCGGTGCGGACATGGTCCGAGGCGAAGAACAGCGGTTCGCCGAACATCCCGTGCGCCGCCGCCACGCCGGCGAACGCGCCGGCGATCTGCACTGCGATGTAAGGGATCGCGTCCGAGGCTGGAATGTTCTTCTGCCACGCTTCGGACAGGGTCACCGCCGGATTGAAATGCGCGCCGGAGATGGTGCCGAACATCAGGATCAACGCCACCAGTCCGCATCCGGTGGCGATGGCGTTCGCGAGCAGGGCGATCGCCGTGTTGCCCTCCGCGAGGCGTTCGCCCATGATGCCCGACCCGATTACCACCGCCAGCAGGAAGGCGGTGCCGAGCCCTTCCGCAACCAGCCGCCTTGCATGCGTCATACCTTTGTCTCGCCGATTTGCCTGATTTCCTGCTGGATCGCATTTTTTTCCAGCATATGCAGAGGCAGGTTCACAAAAATGTTCATCCGTGTCCGGATCTGCCGGTAGACCTTGTCGAATACGGCGCGCTTTTCCTCGTCGGTGCCGGTGGCCGCCGCCGGGTCCTCGAAGCCCCAATGTGCCGAGACCGGATGACCGGGCCAGTATGGGCATTGTTCTCCCGCCGCGTTGTCGCAGACGGTGATGATGAAATCCATCTGCGGTGCTTCCGGCGCGGCGAACTCATCCCAGCTTTTGCTGCGCAGCTTGTCCAGCGGATAACCGGTCTGCCGGATCTGTTCGATGGCGAACGGGTTCACCGTGCCGCCCGGTTTGCTGCCGGCGGAAAAGCCCCGAAAGCGGCCGTTGCCCATGGTGCTGACGAGTGCTTCAGCCATGATGCTGCGGGCGGAATTGCCGGTGCAGAGAAAAAGCACGTTATAGACTTTGTCGGACATTTGATTTTCCTTTTAGGTAGCGTAGCGAGAGAAATCAGCAGCAGCCGCCGGCGGTGCTTTTTTTGGCTGCCGGAACGCCGCAGCTTGACTGCCCGGCGTCCCGCTGCATTGAAACGAAAGGGGCTGCCGCCTCGTCCGCCTGTTTGCCCCCCATGCGGCTCTGCCCCCACACCGGAACGGCGTCAAGCGTGTGAAACGTTTCCCACGCGATGCCCTGGGGGTCGGTAACCCAGTATTTATCCGACCGGGCGTAACAGCACGAGCCCTCCTCTTTCTCCACATCCGGCTGCAATGCCTGAAGGCGCTCCTGCATCTGCGTCAGTTCGGTCCCCGATTCCACCTGGATGCCGAGATGATCCAACCCGGGCTGCGCGCCGCGCTGGGAGATGGCGAAATTCACCCGCGGATCATCCAGCATCCATTTGGCGTAATCGTCCTTCAGCACCGTCGGCGTGGCGGCGAACATGGAGGAGTAAAAGCGGATGCTGTCGGCAAGGTTGTCGACGGTTACATGGACATGCAGGCGTTTCATCGGAATGCTCCTTGGGTGGTGGACGGGAAACGGTGAAGCTGGCGCAACGGAGGACCTTCTCATGACTTCGATCCGTTAACATTCGATAATTCTACGTTTATAGAAATATGAAATCAATGGGTGCCGTGATTTTCTTTTCACATAAAAAACGGGCCGATGGACGTTTAGTCCACCGGCCCGTCCGGACCCACCCCTGGGTGTTACTGCTTAGCTGCCGATGCGGCCGCCGTCATTCTTGGTAATGACGATGGTCGCCGAACGCGGACGCGCCGTCGTCGCGCCGCCCGGACCATAGCCGGCGTTCGCGGGCCAGTGGCTCAGGTACTTGGTCGGATCGGCGACGTTGGCGGCCGTGATCGACTCGCCCGGATGCTGGATGTTGACGAACATCGCCTTGCCGTCCGGCGTTTCGGCAATACCGGTGATTTCGCAATCGACTGGGC
>NZ_DAIUCO010000196.1:0-10398 GCF_036846085.1 Noviherbaspirillum sp.
CGTTTTGCATTGATGCTGGCCGGCACCATGACTGCATCTTTCGCGCAGGCGGCGCCTGACGAAGAACTGCTTTCCCTGATCAATGCCTATCGCGCTACGCCGCAGAAATGCAAGGACGCCGCACAGGAGCCGGTGCCCGCGCTGGTTTCGGAGACGACGCTGGCCAGGATGCGACTTGGTCGCAGCGACCAGCTGATGAAAGCCTTGCGCGCCGCCGGCTACCAGGCGGCGCGAGCCGAGGTATTGACGTTGTCGGGGCCGTCGACCCCTGGAGAAGCGATGAACTTTGCGGTCAAGAGCGATTGCCGCCTGCTGCTGAGCAAGCGCTATTCGGCGGCCGGCGTTTCACGCCAGGGAAACCAATGGCAGATCGTGTTGGCGCAACCGCTGCTCAGTGCCGACCTCGGCGACTGGCAGGCGGCGGGCCGTCAGGTCCTGGCGCTGGTGAACGCCGCACGCGCCAGGGAACGCCGTTGCGGCACAAAAAAATTCGCACCGGTGCCGGCGCTGCGCTGGAACGCAACGCTGGCCGCGACGTCGCTGAAACATAGCCGCGACATGGCGCAGTACGACTATTTCGGCCATGAGGGCCGCGACGGCAGCACGGCCGGGCCACGGGCGACACGGGAGGGCTATGCGTGGCGGATCATCGGCGAAAATGTGGCGGCCGGCCAGGGCTCCGCGAAACAGGTGGTGGAGGGCTGGCTGGGCAGTCCGGGCCATTGCGCAAATATCATGAACGCTGACTTCAAGGAGATGGGCGCGGCCTATGCGATCAATGCGAAAAGCAAGGCCACCATCTATTGGACGCAGGTATTCGGCACGCCGCGGTAATCCCTGCGGTCCCGCACGTCACATCGCGCAGGCTCGTCAGCCGATCAGCTTCAACCCCGGCGGCAGCGAATCGCCGATGAAGCTCCGCTGTCCCGCCTCGTCAAGCTCGGTCGTCTCCCTCACCATCGCTATCCATGCCGGCGCAGCGCCGACCAGCGTGAGCCGGTGAACGACGCGGTCGCGCAGTTCATCGGGAATGTCGCGGGACCTGTCGCCGGTCGAGCGGGCAAGGTGTGCGGCGGCGAACGGGGCGGTGTCGATCCGTTTCCAGTCCAGCGCCATGATGGTGTCGAGCCAGCCGGCGGCGATGTCGGGCGGGACGACGTCATGCGCGCTGCCATAGAACAGGCTACGCGCCCCGATGCGCGCGATCGCCCATAAGGCCAGGGTGTCGGGCTGGACGGAGGAGGACGATGCCGCCGGCTTGATGCAGCGGTCGAGCAGCCAGTCGCCGATTTCCGCCTTGTAGCTCGCCGGGATGCGTTCCAGTGACGCGACGAGGCGCAGCATGTCGTCGTGCGTCCCCCTGGCGAGCTGGGGAGGACGTCGCTTGAGTTCCGCTTCGTCTTCCTGCACGTTGAATGCGAAGTCATCCAGCAGCCGCAGCTGTGCGTCCTTGCCGAGTCCGCCGGCGACACGCCGCCACATCGTCCACCATTCCGCCGCGACCTGCGGATCGTTGCCGTGCTGGATGCCGGTCTCGAAGATTGACCAGAGGCGCTCGATGCGCCATTCGTCGAGCGGATGGCCGAAGCCGGGCCGCAGGCAATATCCTGCGAGGTTGAGCCAGATCCGCTCATGGTCGGCGGAGCGCCGGCGGGTATTCATACGTTCGACCAGGGCGTCGAACAGGTGCCGCAGCAGCGCCGGTTGCCATTTTTCACGGCGGCCGACGAGTTGTTCGAGTTGTGCCCTGAGTTGCCTGACTTCCTTCGGTGGAACTTTCTGTGACCGGGTGCCGAAAATCCGGTCGATCCTGCCAATGGCATCGGGCAAGCGTGGCGGCAAGGGCTGTTCGCCTTGCGTGTCCGCTGCGTCGACATCGCCGGCATCGCCCCGAAGCTGGAATTCGAGCAGCCATCGCTGGCTTGCCTCCGTGGCGCTGACGCAGTGCATCTCGAGCGTACCGACTTCCGTCAGCGCGGTGGCCAGCCGTACCGGGACCTCGAGCTTTCCGGCGCCGTCGCCGGAGCGCAGCACGGTGGCGATCGGCGGCAGCGGCGAGAAATCGCCTCTGTCCAGATCGACCAGTTCGCCGAGGCGGGGTGGCGGGCCTTCGTCGGTGGTCGTGGAGAGCAGGTGAAAGCGAACCGGCTGGCCGAGGCGCAGGGCGAAGGTTCTGTCGTTCAGGAGAAATTCCTTTCCCGCTTCGCTGCCGCGGGGCAGGACGCATATGCCGCGGCGCGCTTCTCCGGTGTCTTCGTGGCGACGGCCGGATTTCGCGTCATTGTCGACAACGAGGAAATAGCTGCGTGGCGAGCCGCCGCCAATCCTGGGCCCGACGCCACGCTTCGCCAGCGAATAGGCGACCGCGCCGCGTGCAACCGCGACATCCGGGTTGTCGTTATGAAGCAGCCGCAGCGGTTCGCCGCGCCATGCGGCCAGCGTGCTTTCCAGCCGGGCCGCCAGGGCAGGCGCCCGAAATACGCCGCCATTCAATAGCAGGGTATCCGGAACCGGCAACCCGCCGTCGCCGGACTCCGCCGTACCCAATGCCTCACGCGCGGCTGTCGCATGCTGGTTGAGAAAGCTGGCGAGGTGGCGGGTGACCGCCGGGTCGCTTGCGTAGGGAAGCCCGAATTCAACAATGCCGCTGCGTCGTTGCCGCGCTTGTTCGGCCGGCCCCACCAGCGGAAAGAAGCCGTCCACGACGACGCGTTCGACCTCTTCCCGCCGCAGCTCGAAGGTACTGGCGCCGCCGACCAGGCGGGAGCCCGCGCCGAGGAGGGTAACGAGGGCTTTTTCAGGAGCATCCCTGGCGAGCAGTTGTTCCTTGGCGGCGCGGCAGCGTTCCAGCAATTGGGAAAGACTGCTGGCGGACAGTCTTCTGCCGGTAGCACCGTCGCCTTGCGCCGCACCGGCCATGCCGGCTTCCACGACATGCGCCAGTACCAGGTCCATATTGTCGCCGCCGAGCATCAGGTGCTTGCCGACGCCGATGCGGGTCAGCACCGGCTCATCCTCCTGCAGCTCCACCTTGATCAGGCTGAGATCCGTCGTTCCGCCGCCGACATCGCAGACGAGGATCAGGCGTGTCTGCGCAAGCTCCGTCGCAACGCTGCCGCGATGCCGGAACAGCCAATCGTAAAACGCGGCTTGCGGTTCCTCCAGCAACTGGAATTGCGCCAGCCCAGCCTGCTGCGCCGCTTGTACGGTCAGGGCGCGCGCGCCTTCATCGAACGATGCCGGGACGGTCAGTACCAGTTCCTGCTGTTCCAGTGGCGCATCGGGAAAGCGAAAGTTCCACGCCGCGCGCACGTACGCCAGATAGCTGGCACTGGCGTCGACCGGCGATACCTTGAGAACATCGTCGCCCGCGCCCCAGGGCAGGATCGGCGCGAGACGGTCGACCGCCGCATGGGACAGCCAGCTCTTCGCGCTCGACACCAGCCGGCCGGGAACCTGGGCGCCGAGCCTGCGCGCCAGCATGCCGATGACGACCGGGTCCTGCTGCGGTTCTGCCATGGATGTCCACGGCAGCTGCAGGTCGCCCGCCGGCATCGCGGCGGGGGCGGGATGGAAACGCAATGACGGCAGCAGGGCGCCGGCCTTGATCTCGCCGGGCGCGATCAGCTGCTCGATATCCAGAAGGCGGATGTCCTGGCTGCCGGCCTCCGCATAGGCAACCACGGTGTTGGAGGTGCCGAGGTCGATACCGACCGCATACCGCTTCATCGCCTTACTGTCCGCCCGGCGTCGTGCTGTAGGCGTCCTGATGCGATTCGCTGTTGCCGCGTACGTCGAACTCGACTTTCCAGCGTTCGCTGCCGCTGCGCGGGACGGCTGACAGCTCCAGCGTGCCGGCTTCGGTGACCTTGGCGTTCAGGCGCACCTGCACCACGTCGCCGGGCTGCCGCCCCTCGGTCGGCAGCGTCGCCTCGATTTCGTCCAGTTCCTGCAGGTCATCCGGCTGCCAGAAATCGAGCATGGTGCCGATCTGGTCCTGCCGGCGCGTCGAGGAGCCGAAGAAACGGAAATGCACCGGCTCTCCCACCACCAGCCCGAATTCCTGCGTCTGCAGTTCGGCTTCGGTCCCTTCCTCCATGCCGAACGGCGCGACGCACAGCGCCTGCATCGGCGGCTCCATCCCGGGGATGGCCGGCATGGCCGACTCCACGCCGACATAGAACGCACGCGCGGTACCGCCGCGGATACGGACGCCGCGCCCGCGGCGCACATAACCGTAGTACGCCGCGCCACGCGCAACGGCAAGGTCGAGGTCGGCGCCCGACAGCAGGCGAGCCGGCTGCGCGTTTTCGGAAGCAAGCCAGCCGTTGACGGTGGCGAGGGTGCGCTGTGCCAGGATGCCCGACTTGAACACGCCGCCGTTGAACAGTATCGCGGTGGGATGCAGGAAGCTGACGCCTTGAGCTGCCTGCCCGGCGAAGCCTTCCAGCTCGCTCAGTGCCGCCACCTGTCGTCCAAGGAACGCCGCGAGATGGCGCGTCACGGCGGCGTCCTGCGCGAACGGCAGGCCGAGTTGCGTCAGCGCCGCGCGGGTACGCGTGGCCGGGCGGGCGGACGCGTCCACCTGCGGGAAAAAACCTTCGAGGATGACGGCGGTCACTTCCTCCCTGGTCAGTTCGGTGCGGATCGATCCGCCGATGAGCCGCGACCCCCGGCTGGGGACCACGATCGGCATGGTCTGCACTTCCGAATCCGACAGCAGGTTTTCCTTCGCGGCGCGGCAGCCATAGGTCAGCGCCCGCATCTGCCAGGGATCGAGCTGGGTGCCGCTGGCGGCCAGCTTCCTTGCCACCACGTGGGCCAGCGTCAGGTCCATGTTGTCGCCG
Organism: Noviherbaspirillum sp.; assembly: GCF_036846085.1. NCBI lineage: Bacteria > Pseudomonadati > Pseudomonadota > Betaproteobacteria > Burkholderiales > Oxalobacteraceae > Noviherbaspirillum > Noviherbaspirillum sp. Next base: position 4,848 of record NZ_DAIUCO010000196.1, read on the forward strand.
CCGAGCAGGATATGCTCGCCGACCGCGACGCGGTGAAGTTCCAGGTTGCCTTCGCGCTCCACGACGGCGATCAGCGAGAAGTCGCTGGTGCCGCCGCCGACATCGACGACGAGGATGATGTCGCCCGGCCTGACTTCCTTGCGCCAGCGGCCCTGGCTGGCCTGGATCCAGTTATAGAGCGCGGACTGCGGCTCTTCCAGCAGGGTCAGTGCGTCATAGCCGGCCAGCCGCGCGGCTTCGGCGGTCAGTTCGCGCGCAGCCGGATCGAACGATGCGGGAATGGTGACGGTGACATCCTGCTGACCGAAGGGCGCATCGGGATGCGCATTGTCCCAGGCGTTCCGCAGATGTGTCAGGTAACGTACGGACGCTTGCAGCGGCGACACGCGGGCGACTTCGGGCGGCGCATCGTTCGGCAGGATCGCCGCACGCCGGTCCACGCCAGGATGGCACAGCCAGCTCTTGGCGCTCGAGACGAGCCGTATCGGCGTGGTCGCGCCGCGGTTGCGGGCAAGCTCGCCGACCACGTCCCGTTCTTCGCCGCTCCACGGCAGGCCCAGTTCACCGGGCGCCAGTTCGTCGGCATGCGGCAGGTAAAGAAAGGAGGGCAGCAGGGCCTGCGCTTCCACCGTGCCCGGCGCAGTGAGTTGCGGGATCTCGAGCACGCCGTGGATGGTCTTGTCGTTATCGCTCGCATTCATGTCGGTGTACGCAAGCGCGCAATGCGTAGTGCCGAGGTCGATGCCGATGGAGTAGCGCGGTGTATTCATAGTTCCACCTCTGCCGGCGTGAGTACCGACGCGTCGTGGGTGCCGGTGAGTTTGGGGAGCCTGACGTCATTCGCGCGCCAGCCGCGGTGCGTGAGCGTGCCGCGGAACGGCGCCGATCCGACAACGTTGCCGGTGAGACGCACCATCGCCGCATCGAATCCTTCCTGCAGGGTGATGTTGCTGCCTTCGCTTTCCTCGCGCACCGGCGCGATGACGAAATGCTCGCCCAGCACCTTGCGGCAGCCCTCATGCACCACCCGGGCGGCCGCACCGACTTCCGCATCGGAGTAGTTTTTCAGATCCTCCATCGCGAAATCGATCAGGCGGGCATCGCGCTGCAGCAGGCTCAAGAGCTGGAGCGCTGCTTCCGGTGGCGTTTCCTTCAGCGGGGGCGGCACATGCTTCGGCGCTTCCGGTGGTGCTTCCGGCGGCGGTTCCGGTATCGTGGCTTCGGGAGTGGGCTGGGCCGCTCCCTGCCTCAGGCGATCGATATGCGTCGCATAGTCGACGTCCGAAAAAGTGCGGAAGAACGCACCGATGGCGAGTGGGATCCGGCGCAGGAATGAGGGTTTCGCGCCGGTTTCCGGATTTGCCTTCGAGTCAGCCATTTTTATTGCTCCTGGTTTAATTTGAATTGCTCCGGACAAGGGCCGTTCCGGCCGGCATTTGCCGGCAAGCATCCCGGCCATGTCGTGCGCAGGCGCCTGAAACGCAAGCACCTGAATGAGACATGGCGCCACATCCGCGGCACATGGCCCGCATGCCATGAACTACGTCAGATTCTGCTGAAAATCGGATGGTTCACCGCGATGGAAAGAAGGCCGGTGGCCCGAAGCAAAGAGAAACGGGAGGCTTATTGCTGCTGCCGCATCCCGTTTTGCAGCGCACATTATATTTTCATTCACCTTTGCCCGTCGACCCGTGCCGCCGATCAACAGGCTATTTCCATGGTGCGTCTCCACAAACGGCATGTCATTTGCGGTAAGTCAACGCGTGCCATGGTGCCTAGAGGAAACTCACTCATCTGCGAGGTGTTTGGCTGACTACAATGAATATTCGAAGCCGGATCCATCCATGCCATCGCGGCCCAGCGCCATTACCGCGTCGGCGGCAGGCACACAGACCAGAAAAAGATGCCGGAACCCCATTCAGCCATGCATTCTCCGATGACACTCGATTCTTCAAGCTCCATTCGCACGGCCGATGAGGCGGGGCTGGATGCGCTGATCAATGGCGGGCTGCGCGATCCGTTTTCATTCCTCGGGATGCACCCGCTGGACGACGGGCTCATCGTCCGCGCATTCCTGCCCGGCGCACAGGCCGTCCGATTGATCGATGTGGAATGCGGACAGACGCTGGCTGATATGGAGCGGCAACACGGCACCGATGTATTCGCCGTCGCATTGCCGGCAAGGCGCAGCCGGTTCGCGTACCGGCTCGCCGTGAACTGGGGCAATCATGAAACGGTGCTGGAGGATCCATACCGGTTCCCCCCGGTGCTGGGGGAAATGGATGTCTGGCTGTTCACCGAAGGCACGCACAGGCGTCCCTACGAGAAGCTGGGTGCGCACCTCATCGACATCGACGGCGTGGCCGGGACAAGTTTCGCGGTATGGGCGCCGAATGCCAGGCGGGTATCGGTCGTGGGCGACTTCAACCGGTGGGATGGCCGGCGGCACATGATGCGATTGCGCCATGAATGCGGCATATGGGAAATCTTTGTCCCGCACGTCGGCCAGGGCGACCTCTACAAATACGAAATCCTTTCCGGCGAAGGCGAGCGGCTTCTGAAGGCCGATCCGTTTGCCTTCCGCGCCGAGCTGCGACCGGCGACCGCATCGGTGGTGCATCCGATGCCTGCGCTTTGTCCGCAACGGCCGGAGCGGCGCGCGGCCAATTCGACCCGTGCACCGGTCAGCATCTATGAAGTGCATCCCGGCTCCTGGCGGCGCAAGCCGGGCGAGGCGCCGGGATGGCTGACCTACCGCGAACTCGCGGAGCAACTGATCCCCTACGTGCGCGAACTGGGCTTCACCCATGTCGAGCTGCTGCCGGTCAGCGAGCATCCGTTCGACGCCTCCTGGGGTTACCAGCCGGTCGGTCTCTTTGCGCCGACATCGCGGTTCGGCACGCCGGAAGACTTCCGTTTTTTCGTGGAGTTCGCGCACGCCAATCACATCGGCGTCATCCTCGACTGGGTGCCGGGTCATTTCCCCTCGGATGCGCACGGCCTCGCCCGATTCGACGGCACGCACCTGTATGAACATGCCGATCCGCGCGAAGGATTCCACCAGGACTGGAACACCCTGATCTACAACTACGGCAGGCGCGAGGTGAGCAACTACCTTGCCGGCAATGCACTGTACTGGCTGGAACGGTTCGGCGTCGATGGCTTGCGTGTCGATGCCGTCGCATCGATGCTGTACCGGGACTACAGCCGGGCAGACGGGCAGTGGATACCGAATCGTCTCGGCGGACGGGAAAACCTGGAAGCCATCAACTTCCTGCGCACCGTCAACGAACTGGTGCGCACCGAGCGGCCGGACGCCGCCCTGATGGCCGAGGAATCGACCAGCTTCCCGGGCGTGTCGCGCCCGGTGCAGGAGGGCGGGCTCGGCTTCCAGTACAAGTGGAACCTCGGCTGGATGAACGATACGCTGAACTACATGGCCAGGGACCCGATCCACCGCAAGCATCATCATGACCAGATGACCTTCGGCCTGGTTTATGCGTTCAGCGAAAACTTCGTGCTTCCGCTGTCCCACGATGAAGTAGTGCATGGCAAGGGATCGATACTCGGGCGCATGCCGGGCGACGAATGGCAGCGCTTCGCCAACCTGCGCGCCTACTACGGCTTCATGTGGGGACATCCGGGCAAGAAGCTGCTGTTCATGGGCAACGAATTTGGCCAGGAAGGCGAGTGGAATGCGGACCGCGGTATCGACTGGCATCTGCTCGAAAAGCCGCTGCACAAGGGCGTACAGCGCCTGTTGCGCGACCTGAACGCCGTCTATCGCGCCTATCCGGCGCTGCATCAGCTTGATTGCAGCAGCGCCGGTTTCGAGTGGATTGCGCACGACGACCGGGACAATTCCGTTTTTTCCTTCATCCGCAGGGATGAGCGAGGCGATTTCATGCTGGTCATCGCGAACTTTACGCCGGTTCCGCATCGTGCCTACCGGATCGGCGTGCCGCAATCCGGAAGCTACCGCGAGATCCTCAATACCGACAATGTGGCGTACGGCGGCAGCGGCGTCGGAAACGGCATGCTTGCGTCCGAGGATGTCCCGTCACATGGCCGCCGATGTTCGCTGGCAGTTGCCGTGCCGCCGCTTGCCACCGTGATGCTGAGACTGGACGGATAACGCGGCGAAATCAAGCCGTGCCGAGATGCAGGTTCCAGCTCAGGTATGGAAGATGCATGCAAACGAATATTAAAAAAACCAAAGAGAGACCGTGATGGACCAAACAATAGACAAACTCATTATTGCCCGCCAGCTTCCGAAACGTACCGTCGCACTCGTGCTGGCCGGTGGCAGGGGCTCCCGGTTGCAGCAGCTGACCGACAAGCGCGCCAAGCCCGCGGTGTACTTCGGCGGCAAGTTCCGCATCATCGATTTCGCCTTGTCGAACTGCATCAATTCCGGCATACGCCGCATCGGCGTGCTGACGCAATACAAGTCCCATTCGCTGCTGCGCCACCTGCAACGCGGCTGGAACTTCCTGCGCGGAGAGGCCAATGAATTCATCGACCTGATGCCGGCGCAGCAGCGGGTAAACGAGGCGTACTGGTATCGGGGCACGGCGGACGCGGTGTACCAGAATATCGACATTCTCCGCTCCTATGGCCCCGAGTATGTCGTCATCCTCGCCGGCGACCATATCTACAAGATGGATTATTCCCTGATGCTGCTCGACCACGTCGAGCGCGGCGTGGATTGCACCGTCGGCTGCATCGAGGTGCCGAGGATGGAGGCCACAGCGCTTGGTGTCATGGCCATCAGCGAGGACCGCAAGATCACCAGCTTCCTGGAGAAGCCCGCCGACCCGCCGGCCATGCCCGGCAAGCCGGATGTCGCCCTGGGCAGCATGGGCATCTATGTATTCAATGCCGAGTATCTGTACCGGCTGCTGGATGAGGATCTGGCCGACGAATCGTCCAATCATGATTTCGGCAAGGACATCATTCCCAAGGTGGTCAGCGAAGGACGCGCGCTCGCGCATCCGCTGAATCTCTCGTCCGTGCCGCGCACGCCGGACATGAAGCCCTACTGGCGCGACGTCGGTACGGTGGATGCGTTCTGGTCGGCCAACCTCGACCTTGCATCCGATATGCCCGAGTTGAATATCTATGACCGGGACTGGCCGATCTGGACCTACCAGGAGCAGCTTCCACCGGCGAAGTTCGTGCCGGACGAAAGCGGCGCACACGGCAAGACGGCCAACACGCTGGTCTCGGGCGGATGCATCGTGTCCGGTTCGGACCTGACGCAGGCGGTACTGTTTTCCAATGTGCGCATCCATTCATATTGCACCGTTACGCAAACGGTGATCCTGCCGCATACGGAAATAGGTCGTCATTGCCGTTTGCAGAAAGTGGTGATCGACCGTGGCTGCAAGCTGCCGGAAGGGCTGGTGATCGGCGAGGATGCGGAACTGGATGCGAAGCGCTTTTACCGCACCGAAAATGGAGTCGTGCTGGTGACGAGCGAGATGCTGGCGAAGTTGAAGTGAGGGGTGTGGCGGTGGACGATTATTGCGGTAACGGTCGAGCTACGGCA
>NZ_DAIUCO010000197.1:0-10330 GCF_036846085.1 Noviherbaspirillum sp.
CGGAAGGAGGCGGCAGTGGAAGCTGAAAGCTTTTTTGCCCGCTGGTCCAAGCGCAAGGCGGACAGCGCATCCGAGCCGGTGCAGACCGAGCAGGTTGCACCTGCGGAAACGCCACTGCCCGAGGAAGACCTGCCGCCGCCGACGATTGAAGACGTGGCCGCATTGACGCCGGAATCCGATTTCACCCGCTTCGTCGCCAAGGGCGTCGATGAAGATATTCGCCGCTCGGCGATGAAAAAGCTGTTCACCGATCCGCATTTCAATGTCATGGATGGCCTCGACATCTATATCGACGATTACAGCAAGTTCGAGCCGATTCCGCCGGAAATGCTGGCGATGCTGAATCACGCCAAGGGCCTGCTCGATCCGCTGTCGCAATTCCAGCAACCGCTGATGCGCCTGCTGGAAGACGTCGCGCCTCCGGAAGCGCCGGTCGACGAACCATCCGCCCAGGCGGAACCCGACATGGCGGCGGCTTCGGCCGACGATGCCGCCGCAGCACCGGCGGACGATGTACCACCGCCCGAATCACCTACGAAGCCCGACGATGACAACCCAATTCAAAGTATGTAACTGCAACCGCACCATGCCGCTCGATGCCGGCGCCGGGGAGAAGCTCGGTGCCGCGCTCGGCAGCGGACCGCTGGAGGTTGCCAGCCAGCTATGCCGGCGCGAAGTCGGCGCTTACCTGCAGGCGCTCGACGGCGTCGACAACCTCGTCGTTGCCTGCACCCAGGAGCAGGCGCTGTTCGGCGAGCTGGCGCAGCAAAAGCAATCGGTAGCGCCGCTGCGCTTCGTCAACATCCGCGAGACCGGCGGCTGGGGCGCGCAAGCGAAGGAGTCGCTGCCGAAGATGGCGGCCCTGCTGGCGGCGGGCGCGCTGCCCGACCCGGAACCCGTGCCGACGGTGGAATACGATTCGGGCGGCAGCGTGCTGCTGATCGGTCCTTCGGACAGGGTGATGGCGTGGGCGAGGCGACTGAATGGCCAGCTCGACGTCAGCGTGCTGCTCACCACCGGCCAGTCCGGCAACGCGGTGTGGCAGGAACGGGTTTTTCCGGTGTTCTCCGGCGACCGTATCCAGATAGACGGCTGGCTGGGCGCATTCAAGGTGCGCTGGGAACAGATCAATCCGATCGACCTGGAAACCTGCACCCGCTGCAACGCCTGCATCGATGTCTGCCCGGAAAACGCGATCGACTTCAACTACCAGATCGACCTCGACAAATGCCGCTCCCATCGCGATTGCGTGAAGGCATGCGGCGCCATCGGGGCGATCGACTTCAGCCGCGAGGCGGACAGGCGCGACGGCGATTTCGACCTGATATTCGATTTGTCCGACCGGCCGCTGATCAGCCTGCACCAGCCGCCGCAGGGTTATTTCGCGCCGGGCGCGAGCGAGACGAAGCAGGCGGAAGCTGCTCTGCAACTGACGCAGATGGTCGGCCAGTTCAGCAAGCCGAAGTTCTTCAACTACAAGGACAAGCTGTGCGCGCACAGCCGCAACACCCAGATCGGCTGCAACGCCTGCATCGAGGTGTGTTCCGCCGCCGCCATCGGCCATAACGGCAACCACATCAAGGTCAATCCGAACCTGTGCGTCGGCTGCGGCGCCTGCACCACCGTCTGTCCGTCCGGCGCGCTGAGTTACACCTATCCGCGTGCGACCGATCTCGGCACGCGCCTGAAAACCTTGCTGACCACCTACGCCAGGGCCGGCGGCACGCAACCGGCACTGCTGCTGCACAGCCAGGCCGGCGGCGCGGCGCTGATCGGGCAGGCCGGACGGCTGGCCAAGGCGGGCGGGACGATCAGGGGCTTGCCGGCACGCATGATGCCTGTCGACCTGCACCATACCGCCTCCACCGGCATCGACGTATGGCTGGCGGCGATCGCATACGGGGCGACGAATATCGCCATCCTCGCCACCGATGAGGAAGCACCGCAATACCTGGATGCCATCGCGGCGCAGATCGGCGTAGCACAGGCCATCCTTTCCGGGATGGGCTATGCCGGCACCCATGTGCAACTGATCCGGGCCACAACGCCGGAAGCACTCGATGTTGCGCTGCACACCATGCAGCCGGCACAGGTACTGGGGCAGCGCGCCACGTTCAACCTCGCGCCGGACAAGCGCAGCACGCTCGATTTCGCGCTCGATCACCTGCTGAAATCCGCGCCGCAGAAACCGGTGGAGATCGCCCTGCCGGCAGCGTCTCCCTACGGCACGATCAACGTCAACAAGAGCGCCTGCACGCTGTGCATGTCCTGCGTCGGCGCCTGCCCCGAATCGGCGCTGACCGACAACGCCAACATGCCGCAGCTGCGGCTGACCGAACGCAACTGCGTGCAGTGCGGACTGTGCGAGAAAACCTGCCCGGAAAACGCGATTACCCTGACGCCGCGCCTGCTGCTGGCCGACACGGCGAAGCAGGCGGTGGTGCTGAACGAAGCGCAGCCGTATCACTGCATCCGTTGCCAGAAACCGTTCGGCACGCTGCAGATGATCGAGAACATGGTTTCGAAGCTGTCCATGCACGGCGCCTTCGCCGGCAATATCGACCGCATCAAGATGTGTTCCGACTGCCGGGTGATCGACATGATGGACAACAAGCGGGAAACCACGATCGTGGACCTGAAGCGCTAACTTACATAACGCGACCGACAAACACATGACCAGTGCCCAGCCCCTGAAATTCGAAGCGCCCGACCAGGGCGAGGAAACCGCCCGCGCCGACCTCTATGGCTTGCTGGCCACCCTGTTCTATGCGCCGCCGTCACAGCAGCTCCTCGACACGATCGCGTCGGCGCGCAGCGAGGGCGAGGGCGTGCTTGAACAGTCATGGGCGGAGCTGTCAGCTTCATGCAAGCTTGCGCGGGCAGAATCGGTGAGGGAAGAATATGAGGCGCTTTTCCTCGGCGTCGGCAAACCGGAAGTGATGCTGTACGGGTCCTTCTACCTGTCCGGCTTTCTGATGGAAAAACCGCTGGCGGCGCTGCGCACCGACCTCGCGAACCTCGGGCTGCAACGGGATGAACGCGTGCCGGAGAGCGAGGACCATGTCGCATCGCTGTGCGAAGTCATGCGCTACCTGATCGCGTCGGACGATCCGCTGCATGCCAATATCGCAACGCAAAAGCAGTTCTTTGCGAACCACATGCAGCCCTGGGTGCTGCAGATGTGCGACGCGGTGACAGCGCATCCGGGGACGCGTTTTTATGGCCCGGTGGCGCGGCTGGCGAAAAGTTTTTTTGAAGTGGAGATGCAGGCGTTTGATATGGCGTAATGTTTGTACTTCACTATAAAAGGTTGTGAGCGAACCGGCTCCTTCCCCCTTGCAGGGGGAAGGTTGGGATGGGGGTAGTGAGGTTGCGCCAACGCATGCAATAGCTCGACCTCACTACCCCCACCCTAACCCTCCCCCTGCTAGGGGGCGGGAACTTGGCCGCTATGGTGTGAAGCATGAAATTTTTTCAACCGCACAGCCAGCCACACTAAACTGAACAATATAGTGTTACTCTGCACCAATATATCGCACGACGAGGGATCCGCCGCATATTGCACTGCAATACACGCGCCGGAAAGATTGTGCTAACTTGAACTACATAAGAAAGTAACGACAGATTACTCATGCCACTTAGGAGACAACCATGGCAGAGCAGAGCAAGATTGCAAGAAGAAGTTTTTTCGCCGGTCTCGGATTAGTCGCAGCCGCAGGCATCGCAGCGAAACTTTCCCCCAAAGCCGTCACCGCCGCCGTCGCAGAACCTGCCCCGGAAAAACCGGCGGGTACCGGCTACCGAATGACGGAACACGTCAAAAAATACTACCGCACCACCACCATTTAACCGTCAACCGTCGAGGGGACAACCATGCTGTTGACTCGCAAGGGCCAGTCAGGCCAGCGCTCGCCTAATCGTTTTTCATCCAGCCTCAGCCAGACCCTGTCGCGCGCATTGCCGACCATGGACCGACGAACGTTCCTGAAGCGTTCCGGCATCGGCGTCGGGGCCGGCATCGCCGCTTCCCAGTTGAGCTTGATTCAGAAAGCCAAGGCGGCCGACAGTGCGGCCGGCGCAGGCGGCGGAAAGATCGAAGTAAAGCGCACCGTGTGCACCCACTGCTCGGTCGGCTGCGCTGTCGATGCCATCGTCGAGAACGGCGTCTGGGTGCGCCAGGAACCGGTATTCGATTCGCCGATCAACCTCGGCGCCCACTGCGCGAAAGGTGCGGCGCTGCGCGAGCACGGCCACGGCGAGTACCGGCTGAAGTACCCGATGAAGCTGGTCAACGGCAAATACCAGCGCATCAGCTGGGACCAGGCGCTCAACGAAATTTCCGCCAGGCTGCTCGACATGCGAAAGACCAGCGGACCGGATTCGGTGTTCTGGGTCGGCTCGTCAAAGCACAACAACGAACAGGCGGCGCTGATGCGCAAGTTCGTGTCGTTCTTCGGTACCAACAATACCGACCACCAGGCCCGCATCTGCCACTCCACCACGGTGGCCGGCGTCGCGAACACCTGGGGCTATGGCGCGATGACCAATAGCTACAACGATATGCAGAATTCGAAAGCCGCACTGTATATCGGTTCCAACGCTGCGGAAGCGCACCCGGTGTCCATGCTGCACATGCTGCATGCGAAGGAAACCGGCACCAAGATGATCGTCTGCGATCCGCGCTTCACCCGCACCGCCGCCAAGGCCGACCAGTACATCCGCTTCCGCTCCGGCAGCGACGTCGCCGTGCTGTTCGGTATCGCCTACCACGTGTTCAAGAACGGCTGGGAAGACAAGAAGTACATCAATGACCGCGTCTACGGCATGGAGAAGGTGAAGGAAGAAATCATGAAGTGGACGCCGGACCGCGTGGAGGAAGTCTCCGGCGTGCCGGAGGCCGAGATCTACAAGGCCGCCGAGACCATGGCCAAGAACCGTCCATCCACCATCGTCTGGTGCATGGGACAGACCCAGCACACGATCGGCAATGCGATGGTCCGTGCCTCCTGCATCCTGCAGTTGGCGCTGGGCAACATCGGCGTTTCCGGCGGCGGCGCCAACATCTTCCGAGGCCACGACAATGTGCAGGGCGCGACCGACGTCGGCCCGAATCCCGATTCGCTGCCCGGCTACTACGGCCTGGCCACAGGCTCCTGGAAGCACTGGGCGGCGGTGTGGGGCGTGGACTATGAATGGATCAAGAAGCAGTTCGTATCGCAGGCGATGATGGAGAAATCCGGCACGACCGTGTCGCGCTGGGTGGATGCGGTGCTGGAAAAGAATGAACTGATCGACCAGGACAGCAACGTCAAGGCGATGGTGTTTTGGGGCCATGCGCCGAACTCGCAGACGCGCGGCCTCGACATGAAGAAGGCCTTCGACAAGCTCGACCTGCTGGTGGTGATCGACCCCTATCCGTCCGCCACGGCGGCGATGGCGGCGATGAAGGTGGACGGCCAGGAGCTGAACCCGAACCGCGCGGTGTACCTGCTGCCGGCGGCAACCCAGTTCGAGACCTCCGGTTCGGTGACGGCCTCGAACCGTTCGATCCAGTGGCGCGAGAAAGTGATCGAGCCGCTGTTCGAGTCGCGCACCGACCACATGATCATGTACCAGCTGGCCGAGAAGCTCGGCTTCGGCAAGGAACTCGTTGCGAAGATCAAGCTGGTGCCCGGCAAGGGCGGCATGATGGAACCGGAACCGGAAGACATGCTGCGCGAAATCAATCGCGGCACATGGACCATCGGCTACACCGGCCAGTCGCCGGAGCGCCTGAAGGCGCACATGCGGAACATGCACCTGTTCGACGTGAAGACGCTCAAGTGCAAGGGCGGCAAGGATCCGGTAACCGGCTATGACATGACCGGCGATTACTTCGGCCTGCCCTGGCCCTGCTACGGCAATGCCGAATTGAAGCATCCCGGCTCGCCGAACCTGTACGACACCACCAAGCATGTGATGGACGGCGGCGGCAACTTCCGCGCCAACTTCGGCGTCGAGCGCGAGGGCGTGAACCTGCTGGCGGAAGACGGCTCGCATTCGGTCGGCGCCGACATCACGACCGGCTATCCGGAATTCGATCACGTCCTGCTGAAAAAGCTCGGCTGGTGGGGCGACCTGACCGAGGCCGAGCAGAAGGCCGCCGAAGGCAAGAACTGGAAGACCGACCTGTCCGGCGGCATCCAGCGCGTCTGCCTGAAAGTGCATGGCGTGCATCCGTTCGGCAACGCGAAAGCGCGCGCCTTGGTGTGGAACTTCCCCGACCCGGTGCCGCTGCACCGCGAGCCGCTGTACAACACCCGGCCGGACCTCGTCGCCAAGTACCCGACGCACGAGGACAAGAAGGCCTTCTGGCGCCTGCCGACCTTGTTCAAGTCGGTGCAGGACAAGAACGTCGAAGCCAAGCTGGCCGAGAAATTCCCGATCATCCTCACCTCGGGACGACTGGTCGAGTACGAGGGCGGCGGCGAGGAAACCCGGTCCAATCCGTGGCTGGCCGAGCTGCAGCAAGAAAACTTCGTCGAGATCAATCCGAAAGCGGCGGCCGATCGCGGCATCCGCAACGGCGAGTTCGTGATCGTGTCGACACCGACCGGCGCCCGGCTGAAGGTGAAGGCGCTGGTGACGCCGCGCGTCGGTCCCGATACCGCATTCATCCCGTTCCACTTCTCCGGATGGTGGCAGGGCAAGGACATGATCGATTCCTATCCGGAAGGCGCAGCGCCGGTGGTACGCGGCGAGGCGGTCAATACGGCGACGACATACGGCTACGACTCGGTGACCATGATGCAGGAAACCAAGACCACGATTTGCAATATCGAGCGTTTTACCGCTTGATCGATAGAACGCTGAGGAGACAAACATGGCACGGATGAAATTCATTTGCGACTCGGAGCGTTGCATCGAATGCAATGGCTGCGTCACCGCCTGCAAGAACGAGCATGAAGTCCCGTGGGGCGTGAACCGCCGTCGGGTGGTGACCGTCAACGACGGCGTGATCGGCGCGGAGAAATCGATCTCGGTGGCCTGCATGCACTGCTCCGATGCACCCTGTGCGGCGGTCTGCCCGGTCGACTGCTTCTACCGTACCGACGAAGGCGTGGTGCTGCACAACAAGGACACCTGCATCGGCTGCGGCTACTGCTCGTATGCCTGCCCGTTCGGCGCACCGCAGTTCCCGTCCAACGGCGCCTTCGGCCTGCGCGGCAAGATGGACAAGTGCACCTTCTGCGCCGGTGGCCCGGAAGAAAACGGCACGAAGGCGGAATTCGATAAATACGGCCGCAACCGCCTGGCCGAAGGCAAACTGCCGGCCTGCGCGGAAATGTGTTCTACCAAAGCGCTGCTGGGCGGCGACGGCGACGCGATCGCCGACATCTTCCGCACCCGCGTACTGCGCCGTGGCAAGGGCAGCGAAGTGTGGGGCTGGGGTACCGCCTACGGCAAGGCGCCGAATGCGCCGGCAAACGGGACTGTGCCGGCGAATGGTACGGAAGGGAAAAAATCATGATGAAACTTTTGCTGGCATCCGCATCGCTGGTCGTCCTGGCCGGCTGCGGCGAGAAGGAGCAAACCACGGGCAGCAGGGGCGACAGCGCGCCATGGCAAGGCGCGAAAAACGCCTATATGGAAAAAGGCTGGACCGCCGGCGACAAGACGGCATGGGAAACCCAGCTCCGCACCCGTTCGCAGCAGCAGAACGAGTACGTCAAAAGCAACTGAACGCTTGTCGCGGCGTACGGGCATGTGACGCCGCCGCACGAGCAGAGGGAAACATCATGAAAACATGGTTTGCCAGTCTTGCCATCGGACTGTCGGTCCTGACGATGTCGGCGGCACCGGCCGTCGCCCAGCAGGCGCCGGCCGCACCGAATGTCGAATCGGTCGATATCCTCAAGCAAAGCCAGGCCGAGCGCGCCATCGTCCAGCCGGGCAATAATGCGCCGGTGTGGCGCACCATCAAGGAAGGCACGGAAAATTATTCCAGCCTGCCGTATCCGGAAGCCGGCGTCCTGATCCAGCCGAAGGCGCAGTTCCCGGGCCAGGCGCAGGCCGTCACCGCCGGCGAGGCATGGCGGCAATACCGCAACGGGCCGCTGACCCAGATCGGCGGCTGGCTGCTGATCCTGGCGATCGCCGGCATCGCCGGCATGTTCCTGCTGAAGGGATCGATCAAGCTGCAGCATCCCCGCACCGGCCGCCTGATCGAACGCTTCACCTCGGTGGAGCGGATCGCCCACTGGACGATGGCGATCAGCTTCGTCGTGCTGGCGATCACCGGCATCGCGATGCTGTTCGGCAAGTACGTGCTGCTGCCGGTGTTCGGCCACACGCTGTTCGGCTGGCTGGCCTATGCGTGCAAGAACATCCACAACTTCGTCGGACCGCTGTTTACCGTATCGACCCTCGTCTTCTTCGTGATCTACGTGAAGGACAACCTGCCGCATGCGACCGATATCGAGTGGATCAAGCGTCTCGGCGGCGCGGTCGGCAAGGGCCATGTCAGCGCCGGGCGTTTCAATGCCGGTGAAAAGCTGTGGTTCTGGTTCGGCGTGGTGTTGCTCGGCCTGGTGGTCAGCACCTCCGGCTTCGTGCTCAACATGATCGTGCCGGGCCTGCAATACGACCGCAGCATGATGCAGGTGGCCAACATCATCCACTTGAGTTCGGCAACGCTGGTCACCGCGATGTCGTTTGCCCATATCTACATCGGCACGATCGGCATGGAAGGTGCATATCAGGCAATGCGCACCGGTTATGTCGACGAGACCTGGGCCAAGGAACACCATGACCTGTGGTACCAGCAAATCGAAAACGGCGAGATCCCGCGCATGCGCACGAAGGAATCCATCGCCAACCGCCCAACGGTCCTGAAGGAGAACCGCACATGAAGAAGTTGTCGTTCGGCTTGATCGCCCTTGCAATTTGCGGCGCGGCGCAGGCAAAACTGCCACCGCCGACCCCGGAAGCGACAGCGGCGGCAGCGGCCGCCAAAGACAAGGCGGCGTGGGGCGACAAGGTCGCCGCCTACAAGCTCTGCCTGTCGCAGGACAAGGTCGCGGCGCACTATGCGAAGACCAAGAACGTGAGCATCAAGGGCGGGCCGGAAGTCCCGGCATGCACCGATCCCGGCCCCTACGTGGCGGCACAGCAGGCAACCCAGGTCGGCGTCGCCGATGCCAAGCCGGTACCGGCGGCGGGTCAGCAGACCCAGCAGGCCCAACCGGCCCAGGCTGCCGAGACGAAGAAGTAAGGCAGGAAACCACGCAGCACGATGCATGGCGATGCCGGTCGCCATGCCAGACCCGGAATAAAGCGATTCGCCATGTCACGCCGCCCTCTTCTTTCCAGTGCAACCGTCCCTCTCACCAGGGAAGTCGAAGTGATGGACGAGCGCGGCCGCCTGTCCACCATCTCGATCCCGGCCGAGCGTCCGCTCACCGTGTATGTCGACAAGCGCGAACTCGTCACCCTGATGACCCTGGGCGGCGCGCCGGAAGCCCTCACGCTCGGCTATCTGCGCAACCAGCGGCTGGTGCGGTCCATCGACGAGATCGAATCGGTGCAGGTCGACTGGGAAGTGGAAGCGGTTGCCGTCACCACCCGCAACGGCATTGCCGACGTGGAAGAACGGACGTCGAAAAAAGTCGTCACCACCGGCTGCGGCCAGGGCTCGGTCTTCGGCGGGCTGATGGATGAAATCGACACTATCACCCTCTCCCCCGACGCACGCCTGAAGCAATCGACGCTGTACAAGATCGTCGACACCATCCGCGTGCAGCAATCGATCTACAAGCAGGCAGGCTCGGTACACGGCTGCGCGCTGTTCTCGTCGGACGGCGACCTGCTGTACTTCGTCGAAGACGTCGGCCGCCACAACGCCGTCGACTCGATCGCCGGCCGCATGTGGCTGGACGACATCGGCGGCGACGACAAAATCTTTTACACCACCGGCCGGCTGACATCGGAAATGGTCATCAAAGGCGCGCAGATGGGCATCCCCTTCCTGCTCTCCCGCTCCGGCACCACCCAGATGGGACACATGGTCGCCGACAAGCTCGGCATGTCGCTGCTTGCACGCTGCACCGGGAAGCATTTCCTGCTGCTGACGGGCAAGGAGAGGTTGATTCTGGAACCGCATTTGCTGGAGGGTGGGTTGCGGGTAGCGTGAGGGGTTGTGCATTTCAATAATCAATGCGACAACGACCTAGCCCGCGCTTAAAGGCTTTGGTTGTTGAATTCCGCTTGGACGCTGCCGGGAAAGTGGCGCCCCGAGCGGATGAAGAAGCGAAATTTGTCTGAGCCGCAGGCGAGTTTATTTCGCTTCCCG
>NZ_DAIUCO010000198.1:0-10256 GCF_036846085.1 Noviherbaspirillum sp.
TCTTAAATACCTGCTCCTTGACGCCGATGTCCTCGAACACCGCCTCGACCACGATATCGGCCTGGCCGATTTCTTCATACGACATTGTGCCGGTGATGAGGCCGACGCGCTGGTCGAACTTCTCCTGGGTGAGCTTACCCTTCTTCAGGGTGTTCTCGTAGTTCTTGCGAATCGTGGCAAGACCCTTGTCGAGCGCTTCCTGTTTCATTTCCAGGATCTTGACGGGAATGCCGGCATTGGCGAAGTTCATCGCGATACCGCCGCCCATGGTACCGGCACCGATGACGGCTGCCGACTTGATTGGACGGGTCGGTGTATCTTCCGGTACGTCCGGCACCTTGCTTGCAGCGCGCTCGCCGAAGAATGCATGACGCAAGGCCTTCGATTCGGTGGTCTGCACCAGGTCAACGAACAGTTCGCGCTCGTACGCCAGGCCATCGTCGAACTTCTTGGTGACCGATGCGGCAACCGCTTCAACGCACTTCAGCGGCGCGGGGAACGGGCCAGCCATTGCCTTGACCGTATTGCGGGAGAACTGCAGGAATGCTTCGTAATTCGGGTAATCGACCTTCACGTCGCGCACCTTCGGCAGCGGACGCGTATCGGCGATCTTGTTGGCGAACGCGATGGCGCCTTCCAGCAGATCGCCTTCGATCATCTCGTTGAACAGCGCGGTCTTTGCCAGCTTTTCGGAGGGCACCGGATTGCCCGACACGATCATGTTCAATGCCATTTCGAGGCCGAGTACGCGCGGCAGGCGCTGCGTACCGCCGGCACCCGGAAGAATGCCCAGCTTGACTTCCGGCAGCGCAATCTGTGCACCGGCCGATGCGACGCGATAATGGCAACCGAGCGCAAGCTCCAGGCCGCCGCCCATGCACACTGTATGAATTGCAGCCACGACCGGCTTGGTCGAGCTTTCAACAACGTTGATCACCGTATGCAGCGTCGGCTCAGCCATAGCCTTCGGTGAATTGAATTCCTTGATATCGGCACCGCCGGAAAACGCCTTGCCGGCGCCGGTGATCACGATCGCCTTGACGGCATCGTTGTTCAGCGCCTGCTTCATGCTCTCCACGATCGCGCTGCGGGTCGAATGGCCCAGGCCGTTCACCGGCGGATTGTTCAGCGTAATAACGGCGACTGCGCCGTTGACCTTGTATTCGGCAGTCATATCTCTTCCTTTATCAATAAAGTCTCGTTGGGCTATTTTTTGGTGCGCATACAGAGGCTTGCTTCAGCGTCTTGGACCATTCACGCGGTGCTCTGGTTTTGTAGTGTGAACTATACCCGATAAAAGAACGATCGTATTATTTTTGCAGTAAAAAAACCGGCAGGACGATCTGCCGGTTTAATGAGCACCAATAGTTCGGTTATCGAACCAGACTCGAACCGCTTTTCAGGTCAGCGACATCAATCGTTCATCGCTGCGCTTTCAGGCGCAACAGCGCGCCGCGCTTCTTGTCGTCGGAATAGGCGTAGTCGACCCGTCCCTTCGCTACTGTCGCCATCAGCACCATGTTTTGCGTGATTGCATCATGATCCTGCTTGGAAAATGGCTTGCTGTAACTGGTGATCACGCCTTGATAGCGGCTGTTGAGGTTCTCCAGCGCCTCCTTGATCTTGGTGCCGTCGGTGGAGTTGGCCTGCCGGATCGCCAGGTAGAGCAGGTGCATGCCGTCATAGCCCTGGGCGGCACTCATCGGCGATGGGATCAGGCTTGTTTTGAACGATCGTTGGTAGGCAAGCAGAAAGCCGTTCTTGCTGGCGGAACCGAGATCCTGGATGAAGGTTTGCGGCATAAGCGCGCCTTCGCCCGCCTTGCCCGACAGCTCGATGAAATTCCCCATCGAAAAAGTCCAGCTGCCGAGCAAGGGCACCTTCCATCCCTCGGCTTCCTTGTTCTTCGCCACCGCCGCAAGCTCGGGCCCGATGCCCCATAGGACAAGGGCTTCGGCATTCGAGGCTTTTGCCCGCTTTACCTGCGGGCTCATGTCGGTATCGCCAATATTGAAGCGTTCCTCCGCCACCACTTTGAGGCCGGCAAGCTTGCTTTGCTCGAGGAATGCCTTGAGGCCGGCATCGCCGTAAGCGGTACTGTCGGCAAGGATGGCGGCATTGGTCAAACCCCTGCGCTTGAGATCCGCTACCAGGGTTTTCGCTTCCAGGTCCAGCGTGGGCGATATGCGGAAGATATAGTTTTCAGGTGCTGCCGGCGGTGCATATTTCCGGGTGAGCGACGTTCCGGTGGAAACGGCGATCATCAGTGGAATTTTCGCTTTTTGATAGGCATCGATGGAGGCAAGACCGACCCCCGTGTTGACAATGCCAATCGCCGCCACGACCTTCGATTGAACGAATTCTTCCGCAATTTTGGCGCCCACATCGTTCTTGGCCTGGTCGTCGCGTTCGATCAGTTGTACCTTCTTGCCGTTGATACCGCCGATACTATTAATTTCTTCCACCGCGAGACGGATACCATTGCGCATGCTCTCGCCCATCGGGCTGGAACCGCCGCTAAAGGGCCCTGAAACACCGATCCGGATAACGTCGTTATCGACGCTGGCCTGCGCATAGGCGCCAGACTGAATCAATGAAAACGCGCACAGCAAGGCTGCGCGGCAAAGCGGATTCTTCCACATGATATGTCTCCTCCCTGAGGGATTGGTTATGCGCCGCGTGCGGGGTGGCCGCCGTGACGTTAAGCCTGAGTATTGACGAGGGTGATGTCAGGTACAACCGAAGTACTACGCAGAAACGGTAAGTATTACCACGCAGAAACTTTACCTCATCATATCAGTGTCAGGAAGAGAGTTATTTTTAGTTTTGTTCGCCGGACTGCAGCCGTTGTAATTCCGCCATCAAATCGCTTTGGAAACCTGCACGCTCCCATTCACGGTAATTTCCGGCGGCGTAGGCAAGCGCATTCCGATAATAGATATGCGCATTCATCCGGTTGCGGACGAAATTGTTCTGGGTCCGCACCACCGCGCCTGGCGTACCCATGACGATGGAATTGGGCGGCACCACCGTACCTTCCTTCAGGAAGGTATGGCCCGCGACGATGCTGTTTTCACCGATCACGCAGCCGTCCATGATGGTCGAGTTGATGCCGATCAGGCAGTTGTCGCCGATGGTGCAGCCGTGGATGGTGCAATGGTGGGTGATCGAGCAATGGCTGCCGATGATGGTCGGCGTGCGGTCGCCGATGTGCAGCATCACGAAGTCCTGGATATTCGTATAGGCGCCGATCACGATTTCCTTGTGCTCGGCCCGTGCCACGACGTTGATCCAGATGGACGCGTTTTCCTCTACGGTCACCTTTCCGTACAGGTGCGCGGTTTCGTGAATATAAGCGGGATTGCGAAGGACGACGTCAGGTCCGGTGACTGCCATGGATTTGCCTTACTCTGATGATATGCCGCCGTCCGACGATCAATCGGACGGCGGCATGCTGTCTGCAGGTCGCGATGTCAGACCTCCAGCCATTCCTTGCGGATGCCTGCATTGGCGCGCAAATCGGCCGGCGTGCCTTCAAACACGATAGAGCCGTGCCCCATTACATACACGCGCTGGGAGATTTCCAGCGCAATCGCCAGCTTCTGCTCCACCAGTAGCACCGAGATGCCGCGGTTCTTCAGTTCATTCAGGTACTGCGCCACCTGCTCCACGATCTTCGGCGCCAGCCCTTCGGTCGGCTCATCGATCATGATCAGGTCCGGATCGCCCATCAGCGTACGGCACAGCGTCAGCATCTGCTGTTCGCCGCCGGACAACACGCCGGCCGCCGTATGCTGGCGTTCCTTCAGACGCGGGAACATCTGGTACATGTCCTTCAACGCCCAGCGTGACTTCTTGCCCTTCTTCTCGCCCAGGATCAGGTTCTGTTCAACGGTCAGCGTCGGAAACACATCCCGGTTTTCGGGCACGAAGCCGAGGCCGCGATGCGCGATCTCGAACGCTTTCAGGCCGCTGATTTCCTCGCCCTTGAAACGGATCGAGCCGGTGGTGTCCACATGTCCCATTGCCGACTTGACCGTCGTGGAGCGCCCGACGCCGTTGCGTCCGAGCAGGCTGACGATTTCGCCTTTTCCGACCTTCATATCGACGCCGTGCAGCACATGGCTCTTGCCGTAGAACGCATGCAGATTCTTGATATCGAGTAGTGCCTCCATCATGCCTCCGCCGTTGCGTGACCGCCCAGATAGGCTTCCTGTACCTTGGGGTTGCCCCGCACCCGTTCCGGCGTGTCGCAGGCAATCACCTCGCCGTACACCACCACCGCGATCTTGTCGGCCAGGCCGAATACCACACTCATGTCATGCTCCACCATTAACAGGGTCTTTCCAACCGTTACCTTGCGGATGAGTTCGACCGCAGCGTCGGATTCCGAACGGCTCATGCCGGCCGTCGGCTCGTCCAGCAGGATGACGTCGGCGCCGCCGGCGATCGTGATGCCGATTTCCAGTGCGCGCTGCTCCGCATAGGTAAGCAGCCCGGCCGCAATATTGCGTCGCGACTTCAGGCCGATCTGCTCGAGTACCGCTTCGGCACGCGCGTGTGCGTCCTTCAGGCCGCCAAGCCGATGCCAGAACGAGTACTTGTACCCGAGCGACCAGAGCACCGCGCAGCGCAGGTTTTCATACACCGATAACCTGTGAAAGATGTTGGTGATCTGAAAGCTGCGTGAAAGACCGTTGCGGTTGATTTCGAAAGGCTTCAGGCCTAGGATGCTTCTACCATTAAGGAGAATTTCGCCCGACGACACAGGAAAGCGCCCGGAAATCAGATTGAACAGGGTCGATTTGCCGGCGCCGTTGGGGCCGATGATGGCGAAGCGCTCGCCTTTCGGCACTGCCAGGTTGGCGCCACGAATGATCTCGGACTTGCCGAAGCTTTTGCGAACGTTTTTCAGTTCAAGTGCGTATGCGCTCATGCTCCGGTCCTCCGGATCTGTTCTTCAATTTCGGTATTCACTTCACCCCATGCATGTTGGAAAACCTTCTTGGTTTTGATAAAGGCAAAAATGCCGATCGCGAGCAATGCCACGGTGAAAAGCCATGGCGTTACCGCAGCCGTATCGACTGTCACGCCAAAAAGCTTCTTCTCCGTGCCGTTCACCGACTCCAGCGTCAGGTGGTACATCATCTCGGTGGCGATGATGGCGCCGAACAGCAGCAGCAACCCTGCCGCACTCACCGCGACAAGGCTTGGCCAGACGCGCTTGAACTTTCCATACTTCGCCACCCGGAGATTAAGCATGATCAGGCTGGCGATGCCGCCCGGCGCATACATCACGATGAGAATGAAGAACACACCGAGATACAGCTGCCAGGCATTGGTGAAGTCGGAAAGCATGACGGTCAGGAACACACCGAGGACCGCACCGATCATCGGCCCGAAGAAGAAGCCGACACCGCCGATGAACGCAAACAGCAGCACGCCGCCGGAACGGATGGCGCTAACGTTTTCAGCAGTCACGATTTCGAAGTTGATTGCCGACAGACCGCCGGAAATCCCGGCGAAGAAACCGGACAGGATCAGTGTCAGGTACCGCGCCCATTGGGTGTCGTAACCGATGAATTCCACGCGCTCCGGATTGTCGCGTACCGCGTTGATGATGCGGCCGAGCGGTGTTTGCGTGAACGCGAACATGCCCACGGTACTGATGAAAAGCCAGAAGGCGATCAGGTAATACACCTGGATTTGCGGACCATACGTCAGGCCGAAGAACGGCTCACCGTAAACCCGGTTGGTCGAGATGCCGCCTTCACCGCCGAAGAATGCCGGGAACATCAGCGAACACGCGAACACCAGCTCGACGATACCAAGGGTGATCATCGAGAACGTCGTGCCGGATTTTTTGGTCGTGACATAGCCGAACAAGGCGCCGAAGAACATGCCCGCCAGGCCGCCGACGAGCGGGATGAGCGCGACCGGCATCCAGATCTTGCCGCCGGAGGCCATGTTCATCGCATGGATGGCGAAATAAGCGCCAAGCCCGGAGTACACCGCATGGCCGAAGGACAGCATGCCGCCCTGCCCCAGCAGCATGTTGTACGACAGGGCGAAGATCATCAGCGTGCCCATTTGCGACAGCAGCGATAATGATGCGCCCTTGTTGAACACGATCGGCGCAACGATCAGGACGATCGCAAACAGACTCCAGACGATCAACCGTCCGATATTTAACGGCGAGTACTTCATGGTATGTGTAATTGTCATGGTATTCATTCGTTCAGCCCTCCCGTGTTCCCATCAAGCCGCGTGGCCTGAAGATCAGAATGAGCACCAGCAGCAGGTAAGGCATGATCGGCGCAACCTGTGAAATCGTCAGATTGAGTACCGAGAAGCCGAAGGTCTCCGGAGAAATCGTTGCGCCGAGTCCGGCAAACAACGTGACGAAGGAGTAATCGAGCGCCACGGCGTAGGTCTGCAGCACGCCAATGAGCAGCGATGCAAGCAGAGCACCGACAAGGGAACCCATGCCGCCGACCACCACGACCACGAAAATGATGCTGCCGACGGTTGCGGCCATGCCCGGTTCGGTAACAAACGCGTTACCGCCGATCACACCGGCAAGTCCCGCCAGCGCACAGCCGCCGCCGAACACCAGCATGAACACACGCGGCACGTTGTGGCCGAGTGCTTCCACCATGTCGGGATGGGTCAACGCCGCCTGGATGACCAGGCCGATGCGGGTACGTGTGAGCAGTAAAAAGATGGATACCAGCATCAGCAATGCGATGAGCATCATGAAACCGCGATACATCGGGAAGGTCGTTGTGTACAGGGTGAACAGGGAACGATCGAGTTCCGCAGGAATCGGGTAAGGCACGGCGGCCCTGCCCCAGATCAGCTGCACGATTTCCACCAGCACATACGACAGGCCGAAGGTGAACAGCAATTCGGGAATATGTCCGTATTTGTGCACCGAACGCAGGCCATAGCGTTCGACAAGCGCACCAATGGCGCCGACCAGCAGCGGCGCGACCACGAGCGCCGGCCAGAAGCCGATCGTGGTGCTGATGGCATACGCAAAGTAGGCGCCGAGCATATAGAAACTGGCATGCGCAAAATTCAGCACACCCATCATACTGAAAATAAGCGTCAAACCCGACGAAAGCATGAACAGCAAGAGCCCGTAGCTCAAACCGTTAAGCAAAGTAATTAGCGTGAACTCCACGTAGTGCCCCTATTCGGAATATTCTTGTACGACCGTACTTTTCTAAGCGAAAAAAAAGCAGCGCGGCACCCTCCCGGCGCCACGCTGCACGTTTGTTACATTAACCGCCAGGACGCTTCATCTGGCAGGACGTCGGCTGGGCGGCAACATAGGTATCAAGCTTGACATCGGTCTTCCAGCCATAGCCGGTGTTTTCCTGGTCAAACTTCACATCCTTGCCGTTCACCTTGGTCCATGTCGAGATATACAGCGGTTGCTGCAATTGGTGATCCGCCTTGCGCATCTCGACCTCGCCGTTCAGGCTCTTGAACTTCATGCCTTCCAGGACGGGTGCCACCTTGACAGGATCGGTCGACTTGGCGGTCTTGAATGCCTGTCCCAGCATGCCCAGCGCGGTATAAGTCGCCATCGCATAGTAATCGTCGTTGTACTTCTTCTTGAAGCTTTCGACGAGTTCCTGTCCGACGAACTTCTCGTTGTTGACGTTCCAGTAGCCGACCGACTTCACCTTGCCTTCGCCGGCAGCGCCCATTGCGGTAGGAACCCCGGTGGTCGCGCCATAGTAGGTATAGAAGTTGGCTTCCAGTCCCGCATCCTTGGCCGCCTTGATCAGCAACGCGAGATCGGCACCCCAGTTGCCGGTGATCACCGTATCGGCGCCGGACTGCTTGATCTTCGCAACGTAAGGAGAGAAGTCCTTGACCTGGCCGATCGGGTGAAGGTCATCGCCGACGATCTGGATATCAGGACGCTTGCGCTTCAGATAGTCCTTTGCAGCACGAGTGACCTGGTGACCGAACGCATAGTTCTGGCCAATGATGTAGACCTTCTTGATATTCTGGTTCTGCTGCATGTAGGTCGTCATCGCTTCCATCTTCTGATCCGAATTGGCATCGAAGCGGAAGTGCCAGTAGCTGCACTTGCTGTTGGTCAGATCGGGATCGACCGCAGCATAGTTGATGAAGATGACTTCCTTGCCGGGATTGCGTTCGTTGTGCTTGTTGACCGCATCCAGAATGGCGGCCGCAGCGCCGGAACCATTACCCTGGATGAGATAACGATAGCCCTGGTCGATCGCCGTCTTCACCTGCGTCAAAGACTCCTGGGGACTGGCCTTGTTATCAAAGCCGACGACTTCAAATGTATGTTCGCCGCCCCACTTCTCCTTGTTGGCCAGCTCAGCCACGTGTTGCCAGCTCTTGAGAATGTTCTGGCCAACTGGAGCGAATGGGCCTGACAGAGGATCGATGAAAGCGAATTTGATGTTTTCCGCCTGTGCGCCAGCCGAGGAGAAAGCAGCTGCCACCGACAGGGCCATTACGAGTGGGCGTAACTTGAGTGTCATTTGTCTCTTCCTTATAGATATTGAGTTTATAGAATATCGGCGGTTGTACCCGCTGTAAAGCTAAGACATGTTACGCGCTCGATTTGCGCGATGATGGTGCATTTGATGCGTGCCGAACATTCTGGCTTCCAGGCAATTCGGCACACGTTAAAACGCTTCATCACGAAACCGGCACGGTGCTTCACACCATGGCGACGCCTACCTGCATCAACGTTCAGGGGCGTGGATTCGATGACATCGATTATCTCCGCAGGGACGGCGCGGCAGTCGATCCGCCGCGCCGTCATCAAGCAGGATTACTTGGACGGACGCTTCATTTGGCAGGAAGTCGGTTGCGATGCGACGTAGCTGTCGATCTTCTGATCGTTGCTCCAGCCGTAACCGGTATTCTCCTGATCGTATTTGATCTTCTTGCCGTCGACCTTGCTCCAGGTCGAGATGTAGAGAGGCTGCTGCAACTGGTGATCCGCCGCGCGCATCTCCACGTCGCCATTGATGGCCTTGACCTTCATGCCTTCCATTGCGAATGCAATCTTGACCGGATCGACGGAGTTCGTGTCCTTGGCAGCCTTGCCCACCATTTGCATGATGGTATAGATGTCGCTGACATAGAAGTCGTCGTTGTACTTCTTCTTGAATGCCTCGACGATTTCCTTGCCTGCGAAGGTTTCGTTGTTCGGTATCCAGTAGGCAACCTGCTTGACCAGGCCCTCGGTCGCGCCGCCCATTGCGGTCGGTACGCCGGTTGTGCCGCCGTAGTAGGTGTAGAACTTCGCGGTCAGGCCGGCATCCTTGGCTGCCTTCACCAGCAACGCGAGGTCGGCGCCCCAGTTACCGGTAATGACCGAATCGGCGCCCGAAGCCTTGATCTTCGCGACGTACGGTGCGAAATCCTTGACCTGTGCGATCGGATGCAGGTCGTCGCCGACGATCTGGACGTCAGGACGCTTGCGCTTCAGGTATTCCTTGGCTGCACGGGTGACCTGGTGGCCGTGTGCATAGTTCTGGCCAATGATATAGACCTTCTTGATGTTCTGGTCCTTGGCCATGTAGGTCGTCAGCGCCTCCATCTTCATGTCGGAGTTCGCATCAAAGCGGAAGTGCCAGAAGCTGCACTTGCTGTTGGTCAGATCGGGATCGATCGCGGAATAGTTCAGGAAAACAATTTCCTTGCCCGGATTACGTTCGTTGTGCTTGTTGACCGCATCGACGAGCGCGGCTGCGACGCCGGAGCCGTTGCCCTGGGCGATGAAGCGATAGCCCTGGTCGATCACTGTCTTCAACTGGTTCAGCGATTCCTGCGGGCTGCCTTTGCCGTCGAAAGCCTGCACGTCAAATGTGTGGTTACCGGCCCATTTCTGCTGGTTCGCCATTTCCGTAAACATACGGAATGTATTCAACTGGTTCTGCCCGATCGGAGCGAATGCACCCGACATGGTCTCGATCATTGCAATCTTGATCGTGTCTGCGTGCGCGGATGGTGCGGCGAAGGCGGCCGCAACCGAGCATGCCAGAACCAAGGGGCGAATCATTTTCATCATCTGTCTCTTCCTTTTATGTGGGTACTGAAATAAACACTGGCCATCGGCCTGTTGGTGTTGCTGCGAAAATCAACTTCAAGAAGTTATGCCGTCGGCAGTTTGTACTCCTTGAATTGCTCCCTGATCCTGTTTTTGAGGATCTTGCCGGTGGCGCCGATCGGCAGCGCATCGACAAAGGTTACAT
>NZ_DAIUCO010000199.1:0-10253 GCF_036846085.1 Noviherbaspirillum sp.
ACGGACGACCGCATGATGGGTTTTTCAGACGTCGCCAAGAACTACTACCAACAGAGCTATCACATGGCGAATAACATATTCGACCTGATGATCAACAAGACGGTCTACTCGGGCTTGCCGGACGACCTGAAAATGACGCTCAAGTATGCGGCGATGGTCACGAATTCCGACATTGCATGGAAATCCATGGACCGGATGTCCACTGACCTGCTCGAACTCATGCGTGCAAAAAAAGTCCAGGTCAGGAAAACGCCGGCGGTGATTCTTGAAGCGCAGCTGCAAGCCTGGGAAAAGGTTATCGAACGGCACTCGGCGAAGAATCCGCTTTTCAAGAAGATCGTGGAGTCCCAGCGAGCATGGGCGAACCGCGTCGTGTGGTGGCAGGACACCACCGTGATGCCTACGTCCTACGCTTACCGGCATTACTACGGCAAACGTTGAGCCGGCGATTGCTTGATGTACGGGCAAGCGGGAAACTACTCGAGATGGAGGCAGCAGATTTCCAAGCGGCAAGGAACAAGCGCCGTTGACCTGAAATGGGCTGATTACATGTAGTCGAGATTCATCCTTGCCACGCGCCATTGAGGCTGGAAAAAGGCTTACGGCAAATACAAGCACGGCCACGACTTTTGATCCTTGAGCGTCATCCATGTCCATCAGAATTTCGATGGACATGGATTTGAAGGATCACAACGGAGGCAAGCAAGCATTGCGCCCAGTCAAATTTCTGAATAACAATGCACTGAGTCATTGATTTTTATCAGTCTGCCACACCTCTCCTTCGGAACACCGACCACCTCTTTTGCCTCTTATCGGCGGAAAATCACATTCTGCCTTTTACTCTTGCGCATGCTCCCGGCGCGGCGGTGAATTCACGTCGCTATCCGCTGGTGGCGGGACCTGATTTACCCGATCAGGAAAAGCACCTTCCGGCGTCTGATTTCCACTTTGCATATCCACTCATTCCGGCATTTCGGGCACTTGGAAGAGCAAGTCGAAATGTCTTTAACGTAAAAACAAGAAAAGGACCGTTTCATGATTCGTCAAAAAGAGAAAGGTACCCGCCTGGGCGCGGGTGCCGGTTATGGTTTCCTGTCCCTGCTGCTGGTTGCGTGCGGCGGCGGGTCGTCATCCACATCGCCGCAGGCCGGCACGGCGTCGGGTGCATCGCTTTTGCATCATTCGTCTGCTGTATCGACGACTACCCACATCATCGCCGAGCATTCCAGCCAATGTCTTGACGTGCGGGGCGGCGCCGCTGCAACCCAGGATGGCGCATTGATCGAGCAATGGACCTGTACCGGCCAGGCGAATCAGGACTGGACGCTCGTCAGCTATGGCAACGACAACTATGCGCTGCAGGCGAGAAGCAGTGGCAAGTGCATCGAGCCGGTCGGTGGGAACACGGCAAACGAGACGCGCATCCAGCAAAGCACGTGCAATGGCAGTCCGAATCAGTTGTGGAACGTGCGACCGAAAACGACTGGCAGGTACGAGATCGTGCATGCCGTTGCGGGTCGCTGCCTCGATGTGATTGGCGGACCCAGCGCGACCCAGGAAGGCGTTCTTACCGAACTCTGGGATTGCACCGGCCAGGCCAACCAGTCATGGGCGCTTAGCTTGCCGGCCTCGACAACGCGTTCGGCGGCGTCCATGCCCATCATTGCGAGACATTCAAACAAATGCCTGGACGTGATGGGTGACCCCACAGCGACCCGGGACGGCGCACTGATCGAACAATGGAGCTGCACCGGCCTGGCCAACCAGGATTGGTTGCTCCGTGAACGAGGCGCCGGCGCATTCGAGCTGGTGGCCCGAAGCAGCGGAAAATGCCTTGATGTACGGGATGCAAACCCGAACAACGAAGCGGTGATCCAGCAATGGAGCTGCAATGGGGCAGTCAGCCAGTTGTGGCGCATGGAGCCGCTGTCCAACCGGGGCGAATATCGATTCCGGACTGCACTGGCGGGAGGACGCTGCCTTGACGTCCGAGGCGGCACGGCGGCGACGCAGGATGGCGCGCTGATGGAATTGTGGGACTGCACCGGCCAGGACAACCAGACCTGGACGATTGGCGGCGGCACACTCACGGCAGAGGAACAGGGCGACGGCATGGGAACGGCGGCCTATTTCGCCGGAGCCAGGGGAATCGCCCGGGATGGGGCAGGCAACCTGATCGTTGCCGACCAGGGACATCATACGATTCGTCGCATCGCGCCTGACGGCAGCGTAACGACCATCGCCGGCGCGGCGGGCAGGCCGGGTTATGTCGATGCCGAGGGCAGCGCCGCCCGGTTCATGTCGCCGACGGATGTGGCGGTGGACAGGGCCGGCAATATCTACGTCGTCGAAGCCGCAAGCAGCGCAATCCGGAAGATCACCCCTTCCGGCGTCGTCACGACGCTTGCCGGATCGTTTACCGCCGCAGGCAATGGCGACGGATTGGGCACGTCCGCCCGATTCAACGAACCGGAACACCTTGTCGTGGATTCCGCTGGCAACATATTGGTGGTCGATGTGGATCGGCGTCCGATATTCGATAACGGCTATCACACCGCCTCCATTCGCCGGATCACGCCGGATGGCACGGTGAGCACGTACCCCACGCAGCCTAGCGGCCATCCCTATGCACCTGCTTTACAAAGCATCAGGGGCCTGGGAATCGATGCGCAGGACAACCTTTATGTATCGAACCTCGATGGCTATGCGGGCGCGAGCAGCGGCGGCGCCCGTGGATGGGGCTCAATCGATCGCATTGCCCCTGCGGGACAAATCACCTACTTCGGCGGCGGTGGCGGCAGCCAGGTTGGCGGCGGACTTTATGAAATGAGTAGCGTTACTGTCGACAATACGGGACGTGTCCTGGTAGTCAGCCAGGGAAGAATTACCCAGGAAGGATCAATTAGCACCGTTCGTAATCCTGGCATTTACGTTCCTGCGCAGAACGGCGGTACTCAGGTCAGTCCCCAAACGGGCAACGATCTGGTCAGCGATGCAGCCGGCAACATCTACCTGACGCATTTCTACGGCGTGTGGCGTATCGCCCCGGATGGCTCGTTGACAAGGCTCGCCGGTGCCGTACCCAAGGGAAATTGATTGTTTCCGCGCCGTCTTGAACGAGCGGCATCGAAGCAGTACAAGACTGAGGCAACCTGCATTACGCCTCAGAGTACGTCTCAGCGACGAAAGGCCGGCTGATGCCGGCCTCGTTCTCATCCACACTTGCGAAACGCGTCGACATTCCGTCAGGATGCGGCAGGAAACCCGACCAGCCGGGCAGCATTCTGTATGGCGGTGGCGCCGCACTCCCTCATCCAGCGATGGGCCGGCTCATCATGGCAGCGCCGGTGCCAGAGCAGCCGAAGCGTGAAGGCCTCGAGTTCGACGGGCGGTTCCCGCACCTCCAGGGCTTCGTGGCGGGCCATGTAAGCAGCAATCCGCAACGGCAGGGTCATGATGAGGTCGGTTGCGGCGACAATGGCCGTGGAAGCCATGAAGTGCGGCAGGCGCAGGGCGATGTTGCGCGGCGGCTTCCCCAGCCGCTCCAGCGCCGAATCCACGGCGCTGCGATCGCGTCCCGGCGAACTGATCAGCACATGGCGCTGTGCAAGGAAGCTATCGAGATCCATCGGATGTCCCGCCAACGGATGTTCCCGCCGCATGATGCAGGCGAACCGGTCATCGAGCACGGCGCGCTGATAGATACCGGCGGGCGCGTCGGCGATGACACCCAGGACAAGATCCGCCTCGCCGGCCTGAAGCCGCTCCGGCCAGTCGTCGCCGGCGTCCTCCACGTCCATCCGCATCTGCGGCGCCTCGGCCAGAAGCGCTTCCAGCATCGACGGCAGTGAAGTCAAACTGGCGTAGTCGACCGTCAGCAGCTTGAAGCGCCCGGAGTAGACCGATGGCTCGAAGGATTCATCCGTCAGCATGTTGCGGACCTCTTCCAGCACGCGCCCAACCTGATGCGCCAGGACCAGGCCCCTCGCCGTCACCACCATTTCTGATCCGGCACGCACCAGCAACGGGTCGTGAAAGGTATCGCGAAGCCGACCGAGGGCGCGGCTCATCGCCGGTTGACTCATGGAAACCCGCTCGGCCGCACGGGTGACGTGACGCTCCGCCAGCAGGGCGTCCAGTGCGACCAGCAGGTTCAGGTCCAGCGAACGAAGATTCGTTTCATGCATGACGGGTATCTCAAGAATGCATTAGACGCATCATAACTCCGCACCTAGGATGACATCACATTCATCAACTACCCAGGAGAATCATCATGTATGCAGTCATAGGCGTTTCCGGAAACACCGGCTCGGCGGTAGCCCAGTCGCTGATTGATTTGGGCAAGCCCGTCCGCGCGGTAGTCCGCCGTCCCGAAGCGGGCGCATTGTTCCGCCGGCAGGGCGCCGATGTGGCAGTGGCCGACCTGGCCGATGCGAAGGCCCTTGCGGCCGCCCTCTCGGGGGTCGACGGTGCATACATCATGACGCCGCCTCTCCTGGAAGTGCCGGACCCGGACGGCACCAAACGGGCGTACATCCGCGCGATCCGCACCGCCGCCGAACAGGCCGGCGCACCGCCACTGGTCGTGCTGTCCTCCGTGGGCGCCCATCTCCCGTCCGGCACCGGGCCGGTGGTGCTCCTGCACGAGCTGGAACAGGCGCTGCGCGACTATCCGGGTCGCGTGAGCTTTCTTCGGGCGCCCTATTTCCTGGACAATTGGGCGGAGGCAATCAGCCCCGCGACCGAACAGGCGGTTTTCCCCTCGCTCATGGCTCCCGGCGTCTGCATCGACATGGCAACCGCCGCGGACATCGGCTTTACCGTGGCGCAACTGCTGCTGGACACGCGCGGCCACCATCGCGTCGTGGAACTGAAGAGCGCCCGCAGGTACAGCGCGCAGGATGTGGCACTCGAACTCGCCCAGCTTCTGGGCAAACCCCTTGACGTGGTCTACCCGCCGCGAAGCGCGTGGAACGGCATCCTCACGGATGCCGGGCTCTCGCAAACAGGCGCCGCACAAATGGCCGAGCTGATCGACAGCATCAACGAAGACCGTATCGGCTTTTCCGGCGAAGGAGAGTACCGAACCGTACAGGAAGGGCCGGCCATCTTGTTCAGGCGCTTGCTGGAGGCAACGGTGACGTAAAGCGGAGTCAGCGACTTTTCCAGCCGGTCGACCGTCGGCAGACGGTCGGCATCGTCAACGTTGGACATGATCAGCGACCGGAGGCTGACGGATAGGGGCAGTTCGTTCAGCGGACGAACTCGGGCCCGGTCGCTGCGCCTCGGTGCCGAACACGGCCTGGCCAAGCATTCGATACGGAAGCAAGGTGAACAAACCTGTCATGCACAGGCTAACGAACATTGCGACCATCGTGATGCGGTGCGCCCGGATGTTTCGGACTTTGGCGAAATGCCAGCCGACAGGAGCGGCGACGAAAACAAGGATCGCGAAGCCGTGAATCCAGCTAAGGCTGCCTCTCGCCTGGATTGCAAAGGAAGAGACAGCCGCCATGAGCATCGACGCGAGCCAAATCCGTCCCATGACCTTGTGTGACGCTGTTCCCTTCCGGCGGACAAGCACGAGGGAACCGATCATCACGGCGGTAAGCGCGGCAGCGAGATGGACGTAGATGACGGCAGGCGCGTCGGCAAGCGTATGAATGACCGGATTTATCGAGGGGGACACTGTTACTCCTGGCGAGGTGTGGCATATGGGCCGGCATTGCGGGCCTAACCGTCTTCTGCTTCGTGTTGACTGCTCGTTGACGCAGCATGTTGTTTGTTACTGGAACAAATTTCTTTTTGTCGTTCCACACCATCCAGGATCTTCGCTAGCCGAGCGATCCTGCCGTGGTGATCGCTATAAGTGCCAAACCCGGCAGGTACACCAGCCCGGTCCTGAGCAGTTTGCGTCGATACCGTTTCATGACCTCGTCCGTAAGCGCCTGCTTAGTTGTGTAAAACAATGCCAGCCAGAGCGAGACCGTAGCCGGGGCCATTGCGATCGCATAAAACCAGAAACTCGCCAATCGCTGATGGCCCGTGCCGCTATATCGATCGTCCCAGACCATATTGAAGGGAACCAGGACGAGTGCAGCTTGCAACATGACGGTCGCGACAAATATCTGCCAGACTTTCGCCGGCTCGGACATCATTGCGGCCATCAGGAAAAGCAGTGCAAGAGCAATGGTGCCGAACGCGAGTAGTTCGCGGAGCTGACCAATGCTCATCAAAACACTTTCATGGCAATCGCGGCATCAGTCGCCGACCGTGCGAAAGGTTGCCCTCGCCTGCGCACAGATTTTCCCATCTGCCGTGATGCAGGCATGCGCAAAGCAGAGGGTTGAGCCTATCTTGGTGAAATTGGTCTCGAACTGCAGCCACTGGCCGAGCTTGGCGATTCCGATGAAATCCAGCGCCAGATTCACTGTCAGCAGGCTGCGTGGTTCGGGGAACTGGGCGACGCACGAGAGGCCCATGGCATTGTCGGCCAATGCGGAGATCAATCCGCCGTGTGCCATGCCGCGCGCATTCGTATGCTGGCGCGCGACATGCAGTCCGAGAATGATGGCTGTGTCCGTTTTTCTGGAATACAGGGGCTCCCAAGGGTCCGTCAATGGACTATGGCGAAAATGAGGCTTGAAGCCCTCGGGAATACTGCCCTCGGGAATGCGGTTTGCGGTACAACCAGCGGTCGGGGCGTCATGTGCGGAAATTGGTGCCGGGTCTTCCATTGCCTACCTCCATTCGGTATAGTCCATGTAGACCAGTCTATATAAACTTTAATAGTTTGACAATCGTCTTTTATTCGTGAAGGAGTGAGCTATGGCAGCAGTCGCAAAGCACCGCGAGAAAATCGTGTGTTCGGCCGCGCTTCTGTTTAGGCGCAAGGGGTATGCCGCCACCGGCTTGAATGACATCGTCGATCTCAGCGGAGCTCCCAAGGGGTCGATCTACCACTACTTCCCGAAAGGAAAGGAACAGATCGCTGTTGAAGCGGTGCAGTATGCGGCCGGACTGGTCAGCCAGAGCCTCCGAAAACTTGCGGAACGTCATTCGCAACCGGCCGGGATGGTGCAGGAATATGGCACCTTGCTGGCGGGCTTCATCGCCAAGTCCAACTACGAGGATGGCTGTCCCATTACAAGCATCCTCCTGGAGCTTTCCACGGCAAGCCCGCAGGTCGCCGAGGCAGGCCGTGCGGCATTCGCGGAATGGGTCGGCATTTACCGTACCAAGCTGACCGATGCCGGACTGGAGCCTGAGCGGGCATACAGCCTGGCGCTTCTTACCGTAACTAGCTATCAGGGTGCCTTGCTGCTGGCCAAAGTGCAGTGCAGCTCTGATCCCATCCTGCAGGTCGCCGGACAACTCGCCGAGTTGTATCGCGCGGCGTGCTGACCCGATCGCGCACAACACCCGGAGAATATTGTTTTTGCGACAACGCCGTGTCACTATGCGCCTACATCGCCATTACCTGCCCTCAAACCATGAAACGCTCGATCACCGTATTCCTCCTCTTGTTATCGCTGATAACCGCCGCGCACGCCGCCGGCTTTCAAATGGCAAAAATCGACGGTCTTTCCGAAGGGCCGATGCAGGTCGCCATCTGGTATCCCAGCAAGACCGCCACTACGGCCAGCACCATGGGGCCTTATAGCCAGAACGTTGCGACAGGTGGAAAGGTCGACGGCAGTTCCCTGCCGCTTGTCGTGATCTCGCATGGCACCGGCGGCTCGTCCCTCGGGCATTACGACACAGCGCTGGCATTGGCGGATGCCGGGTTCATCGTTGCCGCGCCTACCCATCCCGGCGATAACCATGCAGACCAAAGCAAGGCAGTTTTCATCCTGAATCGTCCAAAACATATCAGCCGGACGATCGATTACATGCTCTCGGAATGGATCGGAAAAGACCAGATCGATGCCAGCCGTATCGGCCTGTACGGTTTTTCCGCCGGCGGGTTTACTGCGCTTGTCGCCATCGGCGGGAAGCCCGATCTTGCCCTGGTTGGCCCGCATTGCGTGGATCATCCCAATGATTTTGCCTGCACGCTGGTCGCCCGGAACAAGGCAAGCTTGCCGCAGATCGAAGCCACGCCATCCACAGGCCTGAAGGACAACCGGGTGCGGGCTGCCGTCATCGCGGCACCGGCGCTGGGATTCACGTTCGGGAAAGCCGGCCTGCGTGACGTCGGTGTGCCGATACAGCTTTGGCGGGCGGAGAATGATTACATACTGCCGCACCCGTGGTATGCCGAAGCGGTACGGAACGCGCTGCCTGTTCCGCCTGACTATCGGGTCGTGTCCAATGCGGGGCACTTCGATTTTCTTGCGCCGTGCAGTGAACGTCTCGCAGCGGTCGCACCGGATATTTGCAAAAGCGATCCACGCTTTGAGCGGGCCGCATTCCACGCTACGTTCAATGATGCGGTAGTCGCGTTCTTCAAGGCGAAAATGCCGTAGTGCAATCGAATGACTGTTGATGAAGAGGCCTATCGCAAACCCATGGGTCTCCCGTCGGCGAAGACGACAAATTGTGCCACGAGGCTTGGGAGTGGCTGCTAGACCGGGGGCGGTTCAGTTCGCTTCCCGCCGATAAGGATCGTTATCGACACTATCGATACTGAACCGCCTAATGCGCTTTCGCAAATCGAGTGGAGGCAATGCCACTCGATGCGATCGAGCCGGGGATCTACTTGGCGCGATAGATTGCGCAGAGCTTGTGGCCGTCGGGATCACGCACATACGCCAGGTGCATCGCCCCTAGGTTGCTGTCGCGCGGGCCCGGAGGGTCTTCAATGGATTGGCCGCCATTGGCAATCGCTACGTCGTGAAATTCCCGCACCTGTTCCGGCGAGCTGCACTTGAAGCCGATGGTCGCGCCATTCGCACAGGTTGCCTCCTGGTCGTTAATTGGCTCCGTGATGCAAAAGGTGCTTCCTTCATGCCGGTAGAAGAGCCGGGTGTGGCCGGAACCGGCCTTGTTCCGCAATGGCTCGCCGGCACCAAGCGTGCCGAGCACCGCATCATAGAAACGCTTTGAGCGTTCAATGTCATTCGATCCAATCATTACGTGATTAAACATGCATTCTCTCCTTTGATATTGCGGACCTGATTCTTTCCCCGCAGTTTGTTTCCTAATTGGCCGTGGTTTGTGCAGGCACGTTTTTGTGGTGCATTCCCATATGCTTTTGATGCATATCGGAGGACATTTCTTTATTCCCTGCCCCGCAGCATGCACAACCGCTTTTATCCATCTTTTGCATGTCGCAGCAGGAACAGCCGCCTTTTTTCTGATCGTCCATGCCCGGCATGCACATGCCGGCCTGACCTGACCCCGGCATATCCTGCATCATCCCCATCGGCTTTTGCTTCATATCGTGTGACGCACCTTCCTTTTGCATGCCGCAGCAGGCGCAGCCGCCCTTGGCCATCTTGTCGCCGGCGCCCATGGACATCGCCGGACCGGACGTCCTGGCAGGGTTTGATGCAGTGGAAGCACAGCCCGTCATGGAAGCGACCAGCGCTCCGGTAATGAGCAGGGAGGTAGTAGAAAAGATTTTCATGATTGCCTTGGTCAATATTGAATGAGTTACTCGAAAAAATTCATCGCCCGGCGCTTTACCGCGCCTGGATGGACTCGATCAACTGACTTGTGGCGGGCGTTGCAAGCCCTCGGGAATGTGGGAAAGATAAAAGTGATCGGCAAAACCGATCGGGCTGAAGACCGCGGCAATTCGCCATTCGCTTGCCTGGGGCAGCACCGCAATTGTCGCAAACGCCATGCAACCGCTACTCATGCCACACGGTGCCGACTTGTCATGCGCATCCTGTCCTGAATGTGGACTGCTGTCATGCTGGGCGAGCGTCTTCGTACTGGAATGCATCATGACCGAGCCATCACATTCCTCCATCACGACCTCGGCGAGCATTCCTGCGGAATTTACCGGCGGACAGACCATAGCCGCGCCCGCCGCTATCGTCTGCAAAGGAAGAAGAAGCAACAAGACATAAGCAAGGAATCGGTGCAGGCTCAAACGCATCGTCGAATCATAACAAAAAGCAGGGTTGCAGAAGTACGGCGCAAAAGACGCGACGGAATGCACTGTGCCGGCTTCCCTGCGTTGCGGACGCGACCTGGGGAAGCGCTCCCGACGGCATTCATCAATTCGCTTGATGCCCCTTGAAGTATCCGGCCGGACCGACATCAGCAACCGCCCGCAGGATCGCGGCACGATGAACCTATCG
>NZ_DAIUCO010000200.1:0-10122 GCF_036846085.1 Noviherbaspirillum sp.
CCACTAAAACAACCAAACCGACACCTTCCGTCCCTGCCGACGGTGCATTGCTGACCGAAGCCCAGATCCTGGCAATGGACGAAAAGGACTACATGAATGAAGCGCAGCTTGCCTTTTTCAAGGCACGCTTGCAGCAACTCGAAAAAGACTTGCTCAAGAATGCCGGTGAAACGACCGAGCATTTGCGTGAAACCGTGCTGGTCCCCGATCCCGCCGACCGCGCGACCATCGAAGAAGAACATGCCCTTGAGCTGCGCACCCGCGACCGCGAGCGCAAGCTGCTGAAGAAAGTCCAGCAGTCCATCGCCAGCATCGATGCCGGCGAATACGGCTGGTGCGAAGAAACCGGCGAACCGATCGGCATCCCGCGTCTGCTGGCCCGTCCAACGGCGACACTGTCGCTGGAAGCTCAACAGCGGCGCGAGCTGAAACAGAAGCTGTACGGCGATTGATCGCGAGCCGGGAACACCCGGCCGCCGCAAAGACAAGCGTGCAAGGCATTCACTTGCACGCTTTATTTTTGCCCGTTTGTTGCCATTTTCTCATCGCAAGGATCGATTTGCCGGCTTTGTTCTGGAGCGTCGAAAGCCGCTACGGCCGAAGCGTGTCGAATTGCGATGCGGACGGTTTTTGAAGCGCTTCCTTGTCACGCTATAATGCAACCATGTTGCATATTTCAAATCTTCACTACCGTTATCCGGGCCCGACCGGTGCTGCATTGACCGTGCCGGCATTCTCGCTTGCGGCCGGCGAACACGCGATTGTGCTGGGGCCGTCCGGATGCGGTAAATCGACGCTTTTGCATCTCCTGTCCGCCATCCTGAAACCCCAGGCCGGCTCCCTTACCGTGGCCGGAACGGATATCGGCGGGCTGACGGCACGTGCCGCAGACCGCTGGCGCGGCCGTCACATCGGTTTCCTGCCGCAGAGGCTGGCGCTGGTGCCGAGCTTGTCGGCACGGGAGAATCTTCTTTTTGCCGCCTATGCAAACGGCGAGCCGGGCGATGCGGCGCGGGCCGATGCCTTGCTCGATGCGCTAGGACTGGCCGGCAAAGCGACAGCCAAACCGCACCAGCTAAGCCAGGGCCAGCAGCAGCGGGTCGCCATCGGGCGGGCGCTGTTCAACAAGCCGGTATTGCTGCTTGCCGACGAACCGACCGCCAACCTCGACGATGCGGCGTGCAGGGGCGTGACCGACCTGCTTATTGCGCAAGCCGCTGAGGCGGGCGCCTCCCTGCTGATCGCCACACATGACGCCCGCGTACTGGCTGCGTTGCCCCAGGCGACCTTGCTGCGACTGCCTGTCCAGTCAGGGAGCGGCGACTGATGCGCATGAATGCCTTCTCCCTTGCAGTGAAGTCGCTGCGTCACAGGCCCTTGTCCACCGCGCTCAACCTGCTCTTGATGGCGGTCGGCGTCGCAATGATGACCTTCCTGCTGGCGGCGTCCGAGCAGCTCAAAAACAATGCGATGCGCGATGTCCAGGGCATCGACCTTGTCGTCGGTGCAAAGGGATCGCCGTTGCAATTAATCCTGTCATCGGTGTATCACGTCGATATCCCGACCGGCAACATTCCGCTGGCGACGCAGGCGCAACTGGCCAGCAACCGGATGGTGCGCAAGGCAATTCCGTTGGCGCTGGGGGACAGCTATCGCGGGTTCAGGATTGTCGGCACGACGGGCGATTACATCACCCATTACAACGGCGTGATCGCGACAGGAAAGTTATTCGATTCGCCGATGCAGGCGGTATTCGGCGCCGATGCGGCCGAGCGGGTCGGCGCCGGGCTCGGGATGCAGTTCGCCGGCGCGCATGGCCTTGCGCAAGGCGGCGAGCAGCATGCGGACGCACCCTTCACTGTCGTCGGCATTCTCAAGCGGACCGGCACGGTGCTGGACCGCCTGGTGCTGACGCCGGTGGAATCGGTCTGGCGGGTGCACGAGGTCGAGCACGGCATCGACGTCAACGACAAGGAAGAAAAGGCTGCGATGGATGAGGAGCGCGAGCTGACTGCGCTCCTCGTTCAGTATGCCTCGCCGCTGGCGGCCGTTTCCCTGCCACGCTTCATCAACAGCCAGGGTGAATTGCAGGCGGCGCAACCGGCGTTCGAGTCCGCCCGGCTGTTCCGCATGCTCGGCGTCGGCGTGGATGTATTGCGGGGTGTGGCGGCATTCGTGTTGCTGGCGGCGGCATTGTCGTTGTTCGTTGCGCTGTACAACGCCCTGGAGGAACGCCGTACCGATCTTGCGATCCTGCGGACGCTGGGCGCGCCCCCCGCACGATTATTCATGCTACTTCTCGCAGAGGGCTTGCTGCTGGCGCTGGTCGGCGCCGCACTCGGATGGGCGATCGGACACATTGCGGTCGAGGTGCTCGGCCAGGTGTTGTCACGTGACCAGAACCTGTATCTGTCCGGCTGGATCGTGACACCGGATGAAATATGGCTGCTGCCGGTTGCTGCATGTGTCGGCCTGCTGGCATCCCTGCTTCCGGCCATCCGTGCGTATCGCACCGATATCGCGGCAACACTTTCACGTTGAATCTCAGGAGAATGCAATGAAGCAGCTGATGGCAATTTTTATCACGGCAATATCCCTGTCCGCGCAGGCGAAGGAGGATCCCGCCCATCTGAAGGCACTGATCGACCAGCACAAGGCAATCGCCGCCGCGCATGACACTGCGGCGCAATGCCTTGCCGCCGGCAAGAAGGAAGAGGATTGTCATGCCGAACTCATGAAGGCCTGCAAGGGCATCGCCATCGGCAAATTGTGCGGCATGAAACACAAGCATTGATCGACTATCCGTTCAACGGCTTTCGCTCAAGCGAAACAGCAATGCAATCAATGGCCGCTCACCATACAATCGACAGGTTTCCTTAACCGCCCCGAAAAGGAGAGATGATGCGCGCACTATTCCGCCTGCTTGCCATTCCGGTCATGGCTTTTTCAACACAATTGGCCGCGCAACCCGCCGCGCCCGCCGGCGGCCATGTACCTCCGCCCGGCGCGTCGGTGCCGCCGATGCAGGGCCTGACGGATCTTCCCGGTGTCGTGTCCTGGAACACCCTGGCCAAGGTAAAGCAGATCAAGACCAAGGACCGCATCTTGCCGGAGTTCAACCAGGACATCCTTGCACTCAACAACAAGGAAGTGAAGCTGCAAGGCTTCATGATGCCGCTGGAACCAGGCGAAAAGCAGAAGCATTTCCTCATTTCCCTCAATTCGCAAAGCTGTTCCTTCTGTCTTCCGGCCGGTCCCGAGGGCGTGGTCGAAGTGAAGACCAAGGCGCCGATCAAATTCACCGCCGAACCGATCATTGTTTCGGGCCGCATGAGCGTATTGAAGGACGATCCGATGGGCTTGTACTACCGTCTTACCGACGCCGCGCCTGCGGCGGCAGTGAAGTAATTCCACCGTCATGCGTCGTCCATCCGCCAATTCACATCGCGTACTGTTTGCCATCCTGGTGGCGGCACTGGTGTGCGCGCAATGGCTTGGACTGCAACACCGGATCGCGCACGCAGGCCTGTCCGGCAATGTTGCGCATGCGCCCGGTCAGGCACACGATCCCGACATAACTCATTCCTGTGCGCTGTTCGACGCCGCGGCAACAGCCGATACGCTACATGTCCCGCCCTATATTGCGCCGCTGATGAACAGCAGTGAAGTGCTCGCCCGATGGGCTGCCTTCATCTCCTGGGATCCACCCGTCGCTCTCAGTTTCTCTTCCCGCGCCCCGCCGATCGCCTGATTTTCCCGTTTGACAGTCCGCCGCCCGCGCAACGCCGGCGGCTGCCGTTTTTCATTTCAATATCAGGAATTTCTATGGTCGCCCAACGCAAGCTGTTGGCGAGCGCCGTCATGTCGGCGCTCGCATCTCTTTCTTCCACCACGATCGCCCAGGAACAGACGCTTCCCGCCATCACCGTCCAGGCAGCGCCCTTCAGCGGCGACGAAGCCGCGCAAATTCTTGCGCCGGCCCGTGTCCTGTCCGGCAACGAACTGCGAGACAAAATCGACACCACACTCGGCGGCACGCTCGAACGCGAACCCGGCGTCTCTTCGTCAAGCTTCGGCGCCGGCGCATCGCGTCCGGTGATCCGTGGCCTCGAAGGCCCGAGGGTCAAGATTTTGCAGAACGGCATGGCGGTGTCGGATGTCTCGTCGCTGTCAAACGACCACGCGGTCGCGACCGAAGCGTCCAGTGCGCGCCAGATCGACATTCTGCGCGGCCCGGCAGCGTTACTGTATGGCTCCGGCGCGATCGGCGGACTGGTGAATGTCGTCAACGACCGGATTCCGACCGAATTGGCGCCGAAGGCATACGGCGAAGCCGAAGCGCGTTTTGGAACCGTCGACAAGGCAAGGGAGCTGTCGTTCTCCGCCGATCGGGCCGTGGGTTCGATCGGCCTGCATATCGATGGCCATGCCCGCAACACGGACGATTACCGCATACCCGGCTTCGCGGCGCTCGACGACCCCGCCTCCGCGTCGGGCCGCTTGCCGTCGTCATTCACGCGTTCCCGCGGCATCGGTGTCGGTGCTTCGCATATTGCACGCTGGGGCCATGTCGGCGCATCGGTCGACGTTCGTGATGACCGATACGGCATCCCGACCGAGGAGCGCGCCTTCATCGATCTTTCGCAGACGCGCTTCGATATCGACGCATTGATCAAGCAGCCGGCCGGCGGGCTCAAATCCTTCCGCTTCAAACTCGGCGCGACCGATTACAAGCACACCGAAAAGCTGGAAGACGGCACGCCGGCCACCGACTTCCATAACGATGCCATCGAATCCCGGTGGGAAGCGCGGCACGCACCTCTCGCAGGCTGGCGCGGCATATTCGGGCTGCAAACCGACAACAGCAAATTTTCCGCGCTCTCGGCGGAAACCGGCCGGCCGGATACCGTGCCCACCACGAAATCGCGATCGTTCGCCGGTTTCATCGTCGAGGAAAAGGACTTCGGTCCATTGCGTGCCAGCGCAGGTTTGCGCCTGGAATCGGTGAAGCGCCGGCCCGATGCGCCCGACCTGCCGCAGCGCAGGTTCGATCTCGGCTCCTACTCGATCGGCGGATTGTGGACTTTCGCGCCGGGCTACGGCTTCGGAACGACGCTATCCATCGCCCAGCGCGCCCCGACGACCGAGGAACTGTACTCGAACGGTCCGCATGAAGCGACCCTCACATTCGACGTCGGCGATCCCGCGCTGCGCAAGGAAACATCGCGCAATATCGAGCTGACATTGCAGAAGACGGAAGGACTGGTGCGCTGGAAAGCGAATGTCTTCCGCAACCGGTTCCGCGACTTCGTCTACGGCCGCAGCGACGGCACACTGCTGGATGAGGAAGGCAATGCCGATCCTGCCGGCGAGTTCCGGCAGCGCTTCTGGTCGCAAGCCGGCGCGACCATCCGCGGCGCCGAACTGGAAGCGAGCTATAACCTGCGCGGCGAAGGCTGGTCACTGCGCGGCTTCGCCGACACCTCGCGCGGCCGTCTCGATGACGCCGGCAACCTGCCGCTGCAGCCGGCCACCCGCGTCGGCCTTGATGTGAGCTACAGGCAAGGGGCATGGCGCGGCGGCGTTTCGGCCTTGCATGCGAAGCGGCAGGACCGGCTTGCCGCTTTGGAAACAGTTGCCATCCCCTCCTACACGCGGCTCGACGCCAACCTGTCATACACACAGCGGCTGAACGGCACGGAGGTGACATGGTTCGCGCTGTTCCGGAATCTGCTCGATGAGGAGATCCGGTTATCCACCTCGGCATTGCGGGAATTCGCACCGCAAGCCGGCCGCAATCTGATGGTCGGCGTACGCGGCCGCTTCTGATGCCGAATCCGCGCGGCGTTCAATCGCAACCGGGCGCTGCGCGGATCGACAAGCTTGTTTTTTATGCCACATCGACGGCGTTTGACAAAGCAACACAGCACCACTCTAATAGCGATCCGGCTGGAAATTTGTGTTACCTTTGCTTTTCGTATCAAGCTTTTTCCCGCTGACGGTCTTGCCGGGATTCAGACGCATTCAAATCAGGGACAACGTGGGGATCTTTTCACTTTTCGGCAAAAAAGAAGGGCAGCAGGCAAATACCGCCGCCAAGGATTCTTCACGCACCAAGCGTGATGCTGCCGCGACCCGCACCGACACTGCAAAAACCCCTGCGCGCCCGCCTGCACCGACCGGAAAACGCGATGTCCAGGCCGCCCGTGCGACCGCGATGAAGATCGATGCGATCGAATCGGAAATGTCGTCCGAGTTCGTCAAGCCCACCACCATCCAGCCGATTACCCGCCCTGGCCCGAACACGATCACCGGCTCCCCGTCGACCAGGGCCGGGTTCGAAAAGACGAAGGCCGGCCAGAATACGGAACTTCCGGCGCTCGACTTCACCCAGCCGACGCTGCCGATGATGGGCGAAACCACCGAATTCCTGCTCGGCGGCCAAAGCACGCTGAACGAGATCGCAGTGCCGGCGACGGACTCCATGGCGGTCATCGAAGAGGCTGCCATCCTGTTCGCCAACAACCAGCCGGAACCGGTCGAACAGATGCTGCTCGGCGCCATCACGGATGACAACCTGGGCGACCACACCCAGACCGCCTGGCGCATGCTCTTCGATCTCTACCAGTGCGTCGGGAAACAGAAGGAATTCGAGAACTTGTGCGTCGAGTACACCCGCAAGTTCGAAACATCACCACCGGCATGGGTCCCGACCGGGCAGCCGGAAGCCGCACCGAAATCCTCCCCGTCCGGCGGTGCACCCATGGTGCCGTTCTCCGGCAAACTCGACGCCAACAGCGTCAAGCAGATCGATCGTGTGCTGAAGCTTGCGGAAACCCACCGTGTATTGCGGCTGGAGTTCGCCCGCGTCACGGAAGTCGATCCGGCAGGATGCGGTTTGCTTCTGAACGTGTTGAAGAAATTGCAAAAGTCCGGCCACGACCTGATCCTCGTCGGCGCACCGGAACTGGCGGTGAAGATCCGCGCAACGCTGGAAGTCGGACGCCGGGACGAAACCGAAGATCCATGGCTACTGCTGCTGGAAATCCTGCGTCTCCTGAACCAGGAGAAGGAATTCGAGGAAACGAGCATCGACTATTGCGTCACGTTCGAAGTGTCGCCGCCCGCTTTTGTTGCGCCGAAAAACAAGATCACCACTGCGATCGAGCAGGCCCATCAGGATGGCACGGCGGATGTGTTCATGATGCCGAACATCGTTGAAGGCAAGATCGACCAGCTCATCGTCGCCATCGCCGCCTTTTCGGATGAGCATGATCCCGCCATCCTCGATTGCACACGCCTCTCCCGCATCGATTTCACTGCTGCAGGCCGGTTGATGAGCGGACTGGCCCCTTTCTGCGGCGCCGGCAAGACTATCGAAATGCATAACGTCAATCACCTGGTCGCCGCGCTGCTGAACGTGATCGGCCTGAAAGAAATTGTGCGCATCCTGCCGCGCAAGACCTGATTTTCCCGTTCCCTCCTCCTCATCGGTTTTCGCCTTCCCGACCGGCTGTAGACTAGACTACTTGTATTCGGTCGGCGCATCCCCATTTTGACCAGATAGCAATTTTTTTACGGAGATGTTTCACGCTCCGTTTCACCTCCTATC
Organism: Noviherbaspirillum sp.; assembly: GCF_036846085.1. NCBI lineage: Bacteria > Pseudomonadati > Pseudomonadota > Betaproteobacteria > Burkholderiales > Oxalobacteraceae > Noviherbaspirillum > Noviherbaspirillum sp. The sequence goes on from NZ_DAIUCO010000200.1 coordinate 7,613, forward strand.
TTCTGGGGCTCACATGGAACAATTTCACGGCACAACCATCTTGTCCGTGCGTCGCGGCAACGTTGTTGCGCTTGGCGGCGATGGCCAGGTAACGCTTGGCAATATCGTGATGAAAGGCAGTGCGCGCAAGGTCCGCAAGCTTTACCAGGGCAAGGTGCTGGCCGGCTTCGCGGGCGGGACCGCCGATGCCTTTACGCTCATCGAACGTTTCGAAGGAAAACTTGAAAAGCACCAGGGCCATTTGATGCGCGCGTCGGTCGAACTCGCCAAGGACTGGCGCACCGACCGCATCCTGCGCCGCTTGGAGGCCATGCTGCTGGTAGCAGACCGGGAATCCACGCTGGTTATTACCGGCAACGGCGACGTGCTGGAACCGGAAAATGGCATCGGCGCCATCGGGTCGGGCGGTGCGTTCGCGCAATCCGCCGCCAAGGCCCTGCATGAAAATACCGAATTGTCGCCCGTCGAAATCGTCAAGAAGTCGCTCACGATCGCCGGCGAACTCTGCATCTACACCAACCTGTCGCATACCATCGAAACACTGGAATAACGACACGCACCGATTGCCCACTATGAATATGACACCCCAAGAGATCGTTTCCGAACTCGACAAGCATGTCGTCGGACAGGGCCGCGCCAAGCGCGCAGTTTCCATCGCGTTGCGCAATCGCTGGCGGCGTCAGCAGGTCGAAGAACCGTTGCGCCACGAAATCACGCCGAAGAATATTCTAATGATCGGGCCGACCGGCGTCGGCAAGACCGAGATCGCCCGCCGCCTGGCCAAGCTGGCGGATGCGCCCTTCATCAAGATCGAGGCGACCAAGTTCACCGAAGTCGGTTATGTCGGCCGTGACGTCGATACCATCATCCGCGACCTGATCGACATCGGCATCAAGCAGACCCGCGAAAGCGAAATGCGCAAGGTGCGCAGCGGCGCGGCGGATGCGGCGGAAGACCGGGTGCTGGACATCCTCGTGCCGCCGGCGCGCGATTTCGGCTTCAGTGCCTCGCCGAGCACGCAGGCCGAAAGCGAGGCCAGCGGCGGCACGGCGCGCCAGACGTTTCGCAAGAGATTGCGGGAAGGCTTGCTGGATGACCGCGAGATCGAGATCGAGGTGGCGGATGTCGGGCCGACGATGGAAATCATGGCTCCGCCCGGCATGGAGGAAATGACCGAACAGATCAAGTCCATGTTTTCCGGTCTCGGCGCCAGCCGCAAGAAGAAGCGGAAGATGAAGATCCGGGAAGCGATGAAGATTCTTCTGGACGAAGAGGCCGCCAAGCTGATCAACGAGGACGAACTGAAGCAGAAGGCGATCACCAATGTCGAGCAGAACGGCATCGTGTTCCTCGACGAGATCGACAAGATTGCGACGCGCTCCGAAGTCGGTGGCGCAGATGTGTCGCGCGCCGGCGTGCAGCGCGACCTGCTGCCGCTCGTCGAAGGCACGACGGTCAATACCAAGTACGGCATGATCAAGACCGACCATATCCTGTTCATCGCCTCGGGTGCGTTCCATCTTGCAAAACCGTCGGACCTGATCCCCGAACTGCAGGGACGTTTTCCGATCCGGGTTGAGCTGGAGTCGCTGTCGATCGCCGATTTCGAACGCATCCTCACCAGCACCGATGCCTGCCTGACCAAGCAGTATGAAGCCTTGCTCGCGACCGAGGGCGTGACCATCCAGTTCACCGAAGACGGCATCCGCCGGATGGCCGAGATCGCGTATTCGGTCAATGAAAAGACCGAAAACATCGGCGCCCGCCGCTTGTACACGGTGATGGAAAAGCTGCTGGAGGAAATGTCGTTTACCGCCAGCGACGTATCGGGCAAGACGATCGCCATCGATGCGGCGTATGTGGACGAGAAGCTGGGCGCACTCGCGATCAATGAAGACTTGTCGCGCTACGTGCTGTAAGAAGGTGCTGCGCAGTTACTGATCATGGCCAACAAAGCACTCAGCAAGCGGCAGAAGATGATGCTGCGCAGCCAGCCGCTGAAGGCGGCGGTCAAGCCACGCAATCCGGTGGCGGTCGCCGCCAAGCAGCGCGCCGCCGGGACGCATCAGAAATCCACGTCGGCTGCCAGGCAGCTGCAGAACCGCCTGCTCAAGAAAGTCCTGGCCGATCCGGAAGAGTGATCGCATGTATGGCGCGGTACGGCTGGGCATGCACGCCGCGCGATTGGATCAGGGCGAGATCGTATTCGACGTTAGATTGCGGCAGAACATCAACCCCCGGACGCCGGATTTGGCGGAGGGACGTTTCCGGGCGCGACGCCCGGTGCGGCCGGCTGGGCCGGATTGCCGTTCATTGCGGGTACTGCCGAGGTCATCGAGGAACGCGGTACCGGTGTGCTCTGCGGCATTGCCTGTGTCGGCATGCCGGGAGTTCCGGGTGTGGCCGGCATGCCGGGGGCTGCGGCCGGCGCTCCGGGCGTACCGAATGCGCCAGGCGCGCCTGATGCACCGGATGTTGCCGGCATGGCCGGATTGGCAGGATTTGCCGGG
>NZ_DAIUCO010000201.1:0-10097 GCF_036846085.1 Noviherbaspirillum sp.
GACAAGAAAAGTAAGTGGCCCGCCGGGGCCAGTCCCGGCTTGTCTCTTCGAAGAGCCACACAGATTGCATTACCGAAGACACTCCGTCCCTCTGGATTCCCGCCTTCGCGGGAATGACAAGGAGGATGCATCACCGCCGCGCACTCCGTCGCCCTGGCCTCCCCTTGCAAGGCACGTACTGGTTTGGAGTCAGTACCGTTTTGCAGGCGGACAGCATGCTGTCCAAATCCCCTGCAAAACCCGACGCGGGAATGACAGCGAGGATGCATCATCGAAGAAATCCCCCATACGATCCCTCTCAAAGCGGACTATCCCCACCCCGGTCATTACTTCCCTGCTCCCCTTCCCTACCCGCGACAATCACCGAACTGCCATCCGGCGCAATCCGGCGAATGACATGATTGCCCGTATCGGCAACATACAGGTTGCCACTGCCGTCAAGCGCGATGCCCCTCGGATAAGTGAAGCGCGCGGCGGTACCGTCGGAGATCGTGACAGGCAAGGTATCCACAACACCACCTGCCGTCATGCGACGGATTTTCTGGTTGCTGGTATCCGCGACATACACGATGCTGCCATCGGTATTGGTCGTGATGCCCGACGCATTGTAGAAGCGTGCCTGCGCACCCGTGCCGTCGGTGTCGGTAACGCCGCCTCCCGACGTCGGCTGCCCGGCAAGCGTGGTGACGGTGCCATCCGGGGAGACCCTGCGGACGGTACTCATGTCGCGGCTGAGGATGGGCGACGGGATGAAGAAGGTGTCGGTGACATACAGGTTGCCCGCACCGTCGGCAGTAATCGCGCGTGGTCCGAGGAAGGATGCCGTGCTGCTGCCGTCGGCGGTGCCGCGTGCGCCCTTGGTGCCGGCAATCGTGGTGACCGTGCCGGATGGCGTGATCCTGCGGATCGCGTAGTTGCGCGTATCGGCCACGTAGACATTGCCTGCTGCGTCGGTTGCCACGCCGCTCGGCTGGTTGAACCTTGCCGACGTGCCCGCGCCGTCGTCGCTGCCGGCGATACCGGGCGTTCCGGCGAAGGTGATGGTTGCGCCGCCTGGCGTGATCTTGCGGATGATGTTATTGCCGGTATCGGCGACATAGAGGTTGCCGGCGCGGTCGGCGGCGATGCCGGCGGGCGCATTGAACGACGCGGCGCTGCCGTTGCCGTCCGCGCTGCCAGTCACGCCGGGCGAGCCGGCAATGGTGGTGACCCGGCCGGATGGTGCGATCCTGCGGATCGTGCCGTTGCCTGCGTCGACCACGTAGACATCGCCGCTCGGCGCGACCGTGATGCCGTCGGGGCTGTTGAATCGTGCTTGCGGTCCGAGATTCTCCGGCGCATTCGCCGCCAACGTGGCGGAATTCGCGGCGGGTTGCTGTGATGCGGACTGCGGTGTCGAGGGACTGTTCTGCGTCTGCTGGCCAGCCGGCGTTGGCGTGCCCGTCAGCGTCAGTGCGCTGTCCGCGCCACCTCCGCCACCACCGCATGCTGCCAGGAAAGTTGTGAAAAACATGGTTGCAAGACCACGTGCTGCGGGTTGAATCAGAATAGTTTTCGACATCAGGTTCACCTAAAAAAACATTTTGCGGAACTCCCTGTTCCTATAAGAGTTGTTGTATCTCCGATGGCCTTGCCGGAGCCCCTGCGGCATGCTGGCGCATCAGAGTCTTCACGGTAACGAGATACGCTACGGATACTGTTGACCGCTATCAAATCTATCGGAATGGATACACAGGTGTTGTATTCAGGTGATCGCAGTGCGAAGAGCGTGAACGTTTGTAAGAACAGGGCTTGCGCTAGAGCAGATGAACGCCGCCATCAACGGAGTACTCTTCCCGCCCTCTGATGATTTGCATGCCGCAGCGGCAATATTTACAGACGTTATGCAGCGGCTAAATGCGCGAATGTATAAATTGCAAGTGCAGTAGATGAATATGCAAACAGGTCCTGTTGCAATGGTGCGTAGTGCCCGTATGTAGCGGCGTTTTTGCTGGTGACGCAGATATATCGCTGGGCATATCGCTTGCTTCAATAACTGGTTCATTCCAACAACCCGTTAACGGAGACGTCATGAGAACCGCAGATATGACCAGCGACATGAAAGCCAACATGCGATCGTTCACGAACTCGCTCTCGCCGAGCATCACCAACATGATCCGCATGGATCACACCAGCGTGCTGGCAACATTCCATCAATACGAAATCAGTTCCAGTCCGCGCACCAAGAAGGCGCTGGTGGACACGGCCTGCATGGCGCTGGAGATCCATGCACAGCTCGAAGAGGAAATTTTCTATCCCGCAATGCGTGCGGCGGACACCGACGGCACCGTGATGGAGAAGAGCGTGCCGGAGCACAATGAGATGCGCCGGCTCATCACCAAGCTGCGCGGCATGGAGGCAACCGATCCGGAATATGACCAGACCTTCATGGAATTGATGCGCGATGTGCTCCACCATGTGGCGGACGAGGAAACCACCCTGCTGCCGGATGCGGAGCGCCTGCTGAAGGACCGTCTCGGTGAACTCGGCATGGAGATGACCAAGCGCCGTATGCAGATCGCCGCGCCACGTGCGGGTGAATTCGCCTCCAACACGCTGCGTGGATTGCCGGCCAGTACGATGCTGATGGCGGCCGGTGCGGTGCTCGCGGGCACCTATCTGTTCAGGCGATCAAACAACACGCATCATTAAGCGGTATAGCGCAGGCATTGTTGAAGCGGGCGTGAGGTGCAAGCCCGCTTCGATGACCCATGCGTGTCAGAAAAATAAATCTGTTGTCCTATTGAATGGTGCAGCAAGGGAATAGGGACGAGTGGTAGCAAGGTCGGAAGTCAAACATACTGCCAAGACAATGCTGTACTTCAGTACCCTTACCCTACCCTGCAAGAGGGACGAAACCCTGTAGAACGCGCTCATCCGCAAGACGAGAACTGACGAGTGCCGCACTACTGACTGGCCTGCTGCATGCAACGCTGCAGGGCAGCGTCCCAGTGCGGCAGGTTGCACAGTCCTTGCAGTTTTCCGGTATCCAATACCGCATAGCGCGGTCGCACTGCTGCGCGCGGATAGTCGGCGGTGGGGACTGGCACGACGTTCACCCTTGAGGACAGACCGGCGAGATCGATGATCCGGCGCGCGAAGTCTGCCCTGCTAGTGCTGCCGCGCGCGGTCATGTGAAGCAGGCCGCCCTGCTCCTGCCACCATTGCGGCGCATCCGTCGCGGACCGCGCCATCGCAAGTAGCTGCGCGGTCACATCTGCAACAGTACGGCACCAGGTCGGCGTGCCGAACTGATCATCCACTACCTGCAACATATCCTGCTGATGCGCGAGATGCAGTATCGACTGCAGGAAATTCCGGCCGCGCATGCCATACACCCAACCGGTGCGCAGGATGAGGTACGGAATGCCGGCCGCGACGATCGCCTGCTCTCCGGCAAGCTTGCTGCGGCCGTAGGCGTTGACCGGATCGGGAAGGTCTTGCTCGCGATACGGCGCCGACGCCTCGCCATTGAACACATAATCGGTGCTGAAATGAACCAGTGCGCCGCCCAGGCGTGCCACCTCTTCCGCCATGATTGCGGGCGCATCGGCATTGATGCGCATCGCGACGGCAGGTTCGCTCTCCGCGCGGTCGACGTCGGTGTATGCCGCGGCATTGACGATGACATCGGGCTTCATGTCGCGGATGACGCGACGCAATTGCATCGGGTCGGCAAGGTCGAACTGTTGACGCCCCGGCGCAATAATTTCCGCCGGCGTGTCGGCCGGCGTATTGCCCGGCAATTGCAGGGCGCGCAGCAACTCATGTCCCACCTGTCCGGTGGCTCCAGCGAGCAGGATCTTCATTCGAAGACTTCCGCGTCGTCAAGCGGCGGCGCGTTTCTGTCCTTCTCGGAAAGCAGCGGCACGCCGGTGAGCGGCCACTTGATGCCGATGGATGGATCGTTCCAGCAGACGGCGCGGGCATGCTCCGGCGCGAAATAGTCGGTGGTCTTGTAGAGCACTTCGGCGGCCTCGCTAAGCACCGCGAAGCCATGCGCGAAGCCAGGCGGGATCCACGTCTGGCGCCGATTGTCGGCCGACAGCACCACGCCGGTCCAGCTACCGAAGGTCGGCGAGTTGCGCCGCATATCGACCGCCACGTCGAATACTTCGCCGGATACCACGCGGACAAGTTTTCCCTGGGTGTGCCTGATCTGGTAATGCAGCCCGCGCACCACGTTGCGTAGTGAACGGGAATGGTTGTCCTGCACGAATCGCGCTTCGATGCCTGTCAGTTCGGCAAAACGGCGCTCATTGAAACTTTCGAAGAAGGTGCCGCGTTCGTCAACCATCACTTCCGGCTCGATGATGAAGACCTCGCGCAGCGCGGTAGGAGATATCTTCATGTTCAGAACACCCTTTCGGTAAGGATGCGCATCAGGTAACGGCCGTATTCGTTTTGCAGCAGCGGTTGCGCCAGTGCTTCGAGCCGGGCGGCATCGATATAGCCTTTGCGATAGGCAATCTCTTCCGGGCAGGCCACCTTCAATCCCTGGCGCTTTTCGATGGTGGCGATGAAGCGCGCCGCATCCAGGAGGGATTCATGCGTGCCAGTATCGAGCCATGCCATGCCGCGCCCCATAACTTCGACATTCAGCATGCCGCGCTCCAGGTAGGTTTGATTGATATCGGTAATTTCAAGTTCGCCGCGCGCCGAGGGCCGGATGGCCGCGGCGATGTCGCAGACATGCTGGTCATAAAAATAGAGTCCCGTCACGGCATAGTTGGACTTCGGCGATGCCGGTTTTTCAATGATGCTGACCGCATGTCGCTGGTCGTTGAACTCCACCACACCATACCGTTCCGGGTCCTGTACATGGTAGGCGAAGATGGTGGCGCCATCGGGCCGCGACATCGCCAGCCGCAGCTGCGCATCGAGGTCGTGGCCGTAGTAGATATTGTCGCCAAGAATCAATGCCGATGGGCCGCAGTCGATATAGTTGCGCCCGATGAGAAATGCCTGCGCGATGCCGCCGGGGGACGGCTGCACGGCGTATTGCAGGTTCAGCCCCCACTGGCTGCCGTCGCCGAGCAGCGCCTGAAAACGCGGCGTGTCGTCCGGTGTCGAAATCAGCAGGATGTCGCGTATCCCGGCCAGCATCAACGTCGTCAGCGGATAGTAGATCATCGGCTTGTCGTACACTGGCAGCAGCTGCTTTGACACGGATGTCGTGACGGGATAAAGCCGCGTGCCGGTGCCGCCGGCGAGAACGATGCCCTTGCGCGGTCTGGTGTGCATGCTCATGCGCCGACGCTTTCCGCCGGCGCGGCATCGGCATGCGCAAGCCATTGCGGATGGGCGAGACACCACTCGACCGTTTTCCGGATCCCGGTTTCGAAGCTTTCGACGGGTTTCCAGCCGAGTTCGCGCGCCATTTTTCCCGCATCGACCGCATAGCGCCTGTCATGACCCGGACGGTCGGCAACGAAGGCGATTTGCCTTCGATAGCTGTGTCCGTCGGCGCGCGGCGACAGCCGGTCCAGCAGATCGCACAGCAAATGCACGACATCGAGGTTCGGCTTTTCGCTGTTGCCGCCGATGTGATACGTCGCGCCCGGCGCGCCGCCGGCAAGCACACGGCGCAAGGCGGCGCAATGGTCTGCCACATACAGCCAGTCGCGTACGTTGCGGCCGTCCCCGTACAGCGGCAGCGGCTTGCCTGCAAGCGCATTTGCGATGGTCAGGGGAATCAGTTTTTCGGGAAATTGATAGGGACCGTAATTGTTGGTGCAGTGGGTCGCCAGCGTTGGCATGCCGTAGGTATGGTGCCAGGCCCGCACCAGATGATCGCTGGCCGCCTTGGATGCGGCATAGGGACTGTTGGGTGCATAGGGACTGGCTTCATTGAATGGCGGATCTCCCGGCCCGAGCGATCCGTACACTTCGTCGGTGGACACATGCAGAAACCGGAAACTATTCCTCTCCGCTCCGGTCATGTCCGCAACATACCGGCGCGCCGCTTCCAGCAGGCTGAATGTGCCGCAGACGTTGGTGGCGATAAAGGCGGCCGGTTCTGCGATCGAACGGTCGACATGGCTTTCGGCGGCAAAATGCATCACCGCGCGTGGACGATAGGTCGTGAACGCCGCACGCATGGCTTCCTGGTCGGCGATATCGGCTTGCATGAAGACGTGCCGCGCATCCTCGCTCACAGCCGACAGCTTGGCGATATCGCCGGAGTAGGTCAGCTTGTCGATGTTGACGACCGGCTCGTCGCTGTGCGCGAGCCAGTCGAGGATGAAATTGGCGCCGATGAATCCGGCGCCGCCGGTAACAAGAATCATGCGAAAACTTTCTGCTTTTTGGGTGTTTTTTGACTAACTTGAATGCATGGCATCGGCCGGCGCGATGTTTGGCAAGTTCCGGCGAACCAAGGGACGAATTTTCTCACACCGCCTTGTTCCACAGTGTCTTGCCGGTGGGAAGCCAGTTGCCGCGCAGGGACTCGCCGTATCGCCCTCGCCACTGCGACCCTTCTCCCCGAATGCTTGCATCGTCCGGCCATGAGCACGCGCAAACCCACGCAGCCGGATAGCTCTGAAAATCAGCTGTAACTGAACGTTGGTTATCCACGGCGTTCGTAGCATAAACATTGGCTGCCACATGGACGACGATATCCGAGACGAACAGGCAAGGCTGGAAGCATTGAAGTCGTTTCACATCCTTGATACATCCAGGGAAGAAACGTTCGATCGCCTGGCCGCCCTTGCTGCCCGCATTTGCGAAACGCCGATGGCCGTCATTACGCTGATCGACGAAGAACGGCAATGGTTCAAGGCAACGGTAGGACTGGATGTTCGTGAAACAGCCAGGGCCATCTCCTTCTGCACCCACACTATCGATGCGAAGGACATGTTCCTTGTGCCGGATGCGGCATCCGACCCGCGCTTCGAGACCAATCCCCTGGTCACGGACCAGCCGCGCATCCGGTGCTATGCCGGCGTTCCGCTGATCACCTCTGACGGTTTCGCCATCGGCTCGCTTGCCGTTCTCGATACGGCGCCGCGGCACATGACGGACGCGCAGCTGGCTGCGCTTCAATTGCTGGCGGACCAGGTGATGATGGAGTTCGAACTTCGCCTCCGGCGACTGAATGTAGAACGTCTGCTGGAAGAACGTACTGCGCATGTCGCCGCATACAAACGCCTGAGCATGCACCTTAGCAATGCCCAACATGTTGCGGGCGTCGGCAGCTGGGAACTCGGCCTGGAAGACGACATGCTCTACTGGTCGGACGAAACCTACCAGATCTTCGGCATCGTGCCCGGCTCCTTTCAGCCGGACTTCAAAACATTCATGGCGCTAGTCCACCCGGAGGACCGGGAAAAAGTGATGACTGCACAGCAGCACGCCATTCAGGATACAAGTCACCTGAATGTCGAACATCGCATCATACGGCCTGACGGCGAAATCCGGCATGTGCATGAGCGTGCTGAATTGGTAGAGATCAATGAACAGATGGCCCTGTCCGGCACCGTGAGGGATATCACCGCCGAGCGGAAAGCCCAGGAGAACCTGAGACTGCTCGAAGCATGCATCGCCTGCATGGACGACATGGTGATGATCACGGATGCCGAGCCGCTGGATGAACCGGGACCGCGCGTCGTTTTCGTGAATGATGCGTTCGAGCGGCAAACCGGTTATCGCCCTGAGGAGATCATCGGCAGATCGCCGCGATTGCTGCAGGGAGCGAAGACAGACCACGCCGAAAGGCGCAGGATCCGCGAGGCGCTGGAAGCAAAACAGGCGGTCAACGCCGAAATAATCAACTACGCCAAAGACGGCCGGGAATTCTGGATCGAGACCGATATCGTGCCGGTGGCGGACAATAACGGGCAGACCCGTTACTTCGTCGGAATCCAGCGCGATATTACTGAACGCAAATCACACATGCTTGAATTAGCCAATACCAATCGTGCGCTGCGGATGTTCAGCAGTTGCACCCAGGCATTGGTCAAGGCGGAAAATGAAGAGGGTTTGCTCACCCAGATTTGCAAGCTGGCGGTCGACGTCGGCGGCTACGTGATGGCTTGGGTAGGTTATGCGCAAGACGATGCGCAATCCAGTATTGTGCCGATGGCCTATGCCGGAAGTGATGAGGACGGCAAGTCTTACCTGAGTGAATTAAGGCTCAGCTGGTCGGAAAGCACGCCGTCCGGACAGGGCCCCGGCGGCCGCACCATTCGCTCAGGCAAAACAGTGATTGTCGAAGACGTTAACAAGGAACCCAGCTTCGCTCCATGGGTTGAATCCGCGAAACGACGCGGCTATCAGGGCCTGATATCGCTCCCTCTGCGCAACAGGGGCCAGACGTTCGGATTTCTCGTCATGTATTCCAGCGAAGCACGCCCGGTTGCGCCGAAGGAAGTCGCACTGCTGCAGGAGCTGGCCGGTAATCTCGCGTTCGGCATCAACGCGTTGCGGGCGGAAGCCGAACGGCAAAGAACGCAAAAAGCAATGCTGAAAGTGGCCGCAGGCGTCTCGGCAAGCACTGACACGTCGTTCTTCGAGCAACTTGCCAGCAACATGGCGGAAGCACTTGGCGCCCAGGCAACCTTCGTCGCCCGCATCCTGCGGGAAGAGCCGCCGTCCGCGCGGGTCGTCGCCGGCGTGATCGACGGTGTGCCGGTTCCGGGTTTCGATTACCGGCTTGCCGGCACGCCGTGTGCCGCGCTGACGAAACAACGCCATTGGATCATTCCCGACTGCCTTGCCGAGCGGTATCCTGCATCTGCCCCGCTTGCAGAGCAGTTCGGCACAATCAACGCGCGCGCATATGCCGGCAAACGCCTGGATGATTCATCAGGCCGCGCGATCGGCCTGGTGTTTGCGCTGTACAGGGAACCGCTGCGGGATGTCGGTTTTGTATTGTCCACATTGCAGATTTTCGCAACGCGCGCGGCGGGGGAACTGGAGCGACTCGATACCGATCTGCGTATCCGCAACCAGGCTTCGCTGCTCGATAAGGCGCAGGATGCCATCATGGTCTGCGACACCGCGCATCGCGTGCTGTTCTGGAACAAGGGCGCGGAGCGTCTCTACGGCTGGACACAGGAAGAAACCCTGGGCCGGGAAATCAACCAACTGCTCAGCGAAGACGAATCGACCTATCTCATGGCTGTCGGCAAGACACTGCTGCATGGAGAGTGGACTGGCGAGATCGAGCAGCAAAGCAAGGACGGCCGCCTCCTGATCGTCGAAGGCCACTGGACCCTGGTCAAGGACGAGAACGGCGTGCCCCAATCGATCCTGAAGATCAATACCGATATCACGCATCGAAAGGCAACCGAACGGGAAATCCAGCATCTCGCGTTTTACGACTCGCTGACCCGCCTGCCGAACCGGCTGCTGCTGATCGACCGCCTGCAGCATGCACTTGCCACCGTATCCCGCAACCGCCATACGGGTGCCCTGCTGTTCATCGATCTGGATAACTTCAAGACGCTGAACGATACCATGGGGCATGATTTCGGCGACATGCTGCTCAAGCAGGTCGCCCAGCGCCTGAAGTCCTGCGTGCGTGACAGCAATACCGTCGCCCGACTGGGCGGCGACGAGTTCGTCGTGCTGCTGGAGGATTTGAGCGCAAATCACAAGCATTCCGCCGCGCAGGCAAAAACCGTCGCTGAAAACATCCTTGCCGCCTTCAGCCATCCCTTCCAGCTGGACAGTCATGAACACAACACGACGCCCAGTATCGGCATTACCTTGTTCAGCGGCAACTCGAGCACCGTCGACGAGTTGCTCAAGCGGGCCGATCTGGCGATGTACCAGGCCAAGGCCGCGGGCCGCAACACCTTGCGATTCTTCGACCCGCAGATGCAAACCATCGTCAGCGCCCGGGCCGCTCTGGAAGCGGATTTCCGGCACAGTCTGATCCACCATGAGTTCGTGCTGTACTACCAGACGCAGAGCGACGTGAACGGCCAGATCATCGGCGCCGAAGCGCTGGTGCGCTGGCAGCATGGACGCCGCGGCATGGTGTCCCCTGCCGCGTTCATCCCGCTGGCGGAAGAAACCGGGCTCATCATACGGCTGGGGGAGTGGGTGCT